>JAJFUH010000037.1 GCA_021372535.1 bacterium | reverse complement strand
GTCAGGTAAAGAGCTTCTCGAAGAAATGGTTTCCATTAACGGCAATAAAAAAATTATCATATCTTCCGGCCAGAGCGACGAGACAATTCATACCTACACACAGGCGATGGGTTTTGTATCAAAACCTTACACTATCAAGGAACTGGTCAGTACGGTCAGAACGGTCCTCGATACATAACAGCCCCGAACAGGCCGCATGACAAAAACAGCTCCGAAGCTCCGAGGAGTTCTACTGATAACAGGATACGCTACAATACATTCCATACGAGCGACAGTAATCGCAGCAGTCATATGCTGATTATTAACAATATGATAATGAATTTTTCAAGTAATTTCATTATAAATCATTTTTGGGCTCTTTGATGCAACAGTTTACATAATACTTTTTTTGCAGTTTTATCCGGGGTACGGATTGGGGAGCTTCTTCATTGAAAAGGTTGAACCTGTGGTGCATAAAAACGACAGTATAGCCCAAAATAATCTGGTTAAGATGGTATTGGTTACATTTATCCCGATTGTTATTCTTGGATATTTCTGGATTTCACAGGAATATAAAGTCTTCAAGAAGGAATCGGACAAGTTGCGGCAAAATTATATTGAAACTCAGAAATCATTAATTAAAAATGAAGTCGATAAAGTTTCGGATTACATTGACTATATGAGGTCCCAGACTGAAATCAGGCTCAAAGAAACCATCCGGGAACGGGTTCTTGAAGCACACAGTATTGCCAATCATATCTATGAAGAAAATGCCGGTAAAAAAACGAACGCAGAAATCGTGAAAATGATCAAGGATACTTTGCGCGTTATACGGTTCAATGATGGCAGAGGATATTATTTCGCCACGTCAATGAATGGAACCGAAGTGCTGTTTGCCGACAGACCGGAAATGGAAGGCAGAAACCTGCTCGATATGCAGGATACGCAGGGAAAATATATTATCCGCGACATGATAGAAATAGTTGAGACAAGAGGAGAAGGATTTTATCAGTATACCTGGACGAAACCGAATATAAAAGGTAATGATTATCCTAAAATTACCTATATAAAGCATTTTGAACCCCTCAACCTTTTTATCGGAACCGGGGAATATCCGGATGACGTGGAGAAGGACATCCAAAAAGAGGTTTTACAGAGGATCGCAAAAATACGGTTCGGCGATAACGGTTATATTTTTGTTGTCAGCTTCGATGGGATTACCCTTATGAATGATACACAAAGAGAACTCATCGGAGTAAATATATGGGAGATGGAGGACCCAAACGGTGTTAAAGTTATACAGGAGGAACGCAAAGCAGCAATGAATCCCAGTGGCGATTATATTCATTATGTATGGAACAAACCGGCCACCGGCACACTCTCTCCGAAAATTTCATTTGTCAAGGGCATAAAGGACTGGGAATGGATGTTCGGCGCAGGTGTTTATGTCGATGATATAGAAGGGGTTATAGCAAACCAGCGATCCAAGCTGCTGGTACGGATCAAAAACGATGTCAATAAAATTCTTTTTATTATGGTAGCGCTCATCGGGGTGATTTTTGTTATTTCAAAAATATCTTCAAACACCGTTCGGAAACACTTCGATGTTTTTTTCACATTTTTCGCTACCGCCACAACAAAATCCATCGAAATTGACGAAAACAAGCTCAACTTTCAGGAATTCAAACAGCTCGCCCATTCGGCAAACCATATGATCGGCCAGAGAATAAAAGCAGAAAATGACCTGCGTGAAAGCGAAAAGAAATTCCGGACGTTGATTTCCAATATATCGGATGTTATTGTCATTATGGACATAAACGGTATTATACAGTATAAAAGCCCCAATATATATATTCATTTCGGGTGGGATCCCGAGGAACTGATCGGAACAGACGGTTTCAGTGTCATACACCCAAATGATACGGAGTACGTGAAACAGCAGTTTTTGGAATTACTCCGGGAGCCGGGATTGACCAGAACGTTACAGTGCAGGTATCTCTGCAAGGATGGATCATATAAATTCATTGAATTGACAGGGGTCAATCTGATGGACAATCCCCATGTCAAGGGAATTATGGGTAATTACCGCGATATCACCGATCGCAGAAAAGCCGAAACTGATCTGCGTGAAAGTGAAGAGCGTCTCAAAAAAACCCAGATAGCAGCCAAACTGGGAAACTGGGAATACGATATCGCAACAAATAAAATATGGGGTTCCGAAGAGGCATTCAGAATTTTTGGAATACCCCGAACCACCGAATACCTGTCTTTGGAAGAAACTGAATCATGTATTCTGAATGCTGTGAAAGTACATAATGCCTTGGAAAATCTTATTAAAGAGAACAGGGTGTATGACCTGGAATATGAGATTCGCCGAAAAGATGACGGCAGGACAGTGATCGTCCATTCTCTGGCGGAACTGGTGAGGGATGAAAACGGCGCCCCGATAAAGGTCACCGGCTTCATACAGGATATTACCGAGCGGAAACTCCTCGAAGAGCAGCTCCAGAGACGTCAGCGCATCGATTCACTGGGAACGCTTGCGGGAGGTATCGCGCACGATTTCAATAATCTGCTCGCCGGCATCATGGGATATATAGATCTGCTTAAACTCGACACCGCATCCCTGACAGAATCACAGAAGAATTACATCGACGAATCGCTGAAATCATGCAGTCGTGCAGCCAGCCTGATCAGGGAGATTCAAACGCTGTCAAAAAGCCCGGTTTCCCAGAAAACCTCTGTCGATATATGTGAAGTAGCTCAGGAAGTGTTCAATATTCTTTCGAGAACCACCGACCGGCTCATCGAGAAGAAAAACGAGATAAGTCAGGGGCAGTATTATATTCACGGAAATGCCGATGCCCTGCACCAGGTGCTTCTCAATCTGGGAACCAATGCCGTTCAGGCCATTGAAGAACGGGGAGTCCGTCAGGGCGACTATATAAAAATCAGCGCCGACCGGTATCGTTCAAAGAAACGTGACAAGACCGGGCTGCCCGAGGGCGAGTATATACACATCATGTTCGAGGACAACGGAGCAGGTATGACCGATGATGTTAAACGAAGAGCTTTCGATCCGCTGTTCACGACGAAAAATAAGAGCTCTCAGAGAGGACAGGGGCTCGGGCTTGCCATGGTGTACAATATTGTTACCAGCAACCACAACGGCTGCGTGGAGATAGAGTCTTCTCGGGGCAAGGGAACCATCGTTCATCTCTACCTGCCGAAAGCCCACCATGAAGAAACATCAAAGACTGAAACGACTGCCCGAATCATGGGAGGGAACGAAACGATTCTTGTGGTCGAGGACGAACAGTCAGTACGGGAACTGGCCCAGAAAGCCCTGAAATTATACGGATATACGGTAATTTCAGCCTGTGACGGCATTGAAGGGCTCGAAATGTTCAAGAAGTATCTCGACTCGATCGACCTGATTATCCTCGATCTCACCATGCCCAGGATGTCAGGTAAAGAGCTTCTCGAAGAAATGGTTTCCATTAACGGCAATAAAAAAATTATCATATCTTCCGGCCAGAGCGACGAGACAATTCATACCTACACGCAGGCGATGGGTTTTGTATCAAAACCTTACACTATCAAGGAACTGGTCAGTACGGTCAGAACGGTCCTCGATACATAACAGCCCCGAAGCACCAAGGAGTCCCTCTGATAACAGGATACGCCACAATACGTTCCGCACGAGCGACAGTAATCGCAGCAGTCGTACTGATCATGATCATCCCGCATTCCACCGGAACAGTCATAAGCGAAGAGAGCGCCGGTATTCTCTCCGGGACGGTAACCGACGATACAACAAAGCATATACTGCCGGGAGCCACCATCACGGTTCCCGTGGGGCTCGACATCCTCACAGCCATAACGGACAGAGCCGGATGCTTCGTGATAGAACATATCCCGGAGGGTATCAACTTCCCTGTGACCGTATCGCACCCGGACTATAAGAATCTCACATTAACGGTATCAATAAAAGCGGGGAAGAAATCCCGTATCGAAGCCGGACTGTCGTCCGTATACCTGCACCTCGAATATCCCAACGGCGGGGAAGCGATTTTCGCCGGTTCGAAGATTCACATTCGATGGACTTCGGTGGGCATTAAGAAAGTCAGGCTTGAATTTTCCACAAATAACGGCCGTAACTGGCGGCTCATCGAGGCCGAGGCGGACGGACCGGCGGGTTCGTACATCTGGGATGTGCCGGACATTCCCTCGAAGGAGTATCTCATCAGGATTACCGATTCCGGGCGACCGGATATGCACGATGTAAGCGACGGTGTTTTTTCAAACTCATCGACATAGAACAGGTAAGGGAGAAGGGGAGAAGAGTATCCGTAAAAGCTTCGCGCAGAGGAAAATACGATGCCCGTGCAGAAAGGATACCGGCTCAGAGAAACATCTTGACTGCCATGATGGCGAGGACAGCAATCACCCCGGAGACGGCACGGAGCTCCCGGTTTTTTACCGCAAGGAACGGTGAGCTTTCCCTGAGTATTTCACCGATATTGAGCCGTCCGGACCAGAAG
Source organism: bacterium (assembly GCA_021372535.1). Lineage (NCBI taxonomy): Bacteria > bacterium. The sequence goes on along the minus strand of JAJFUH010000037.1, from coordinate 39,108 downwards.
CGGGGCACCTCCCTGAGATACCGTTCGTATTCTTCGCCGTACCGCCCCACGAGATAGGATTCCTCCCGTCTGATGACACGGAAATAAGTTATCGGAAAGAGGGCGAGGAAGAGGACGGTGAATATGATGCTGCGGCTCATGATACAGGCGCCGGCACCGATCAGAAAAGAGCCTGTATAGAGAGGATTCCGCGTAAAGCCATAGATGCCGTTCCGGGTAACTCCCTCGAATTTGATGAGGGTTCCCGCGCTGATAAACCGCACCGCTTCACCAAGTATCATGAACAGCGCACCGGCGGCGTAACTCCGTGGTTCCGGGTCGGCTATCCAGAGAAACAGCGCACCGGCGGCAAAGCCGATGGGAATGCGTAATGTATTCTTGTTCTTCATCGGATATCTCTTCCTTCAGAATGGCACAAATATAATTTTCTCCGAGAGTTAAGTCAAGGTATTATGCGAGAGATGTAATTACGAGGCAGAAGGCACAAGGGGAGCAGGCCCCTTCTTTGATTGTATAGAGCAAAAACATTTGTAATTCAAAAACAAAACAGGGTCCGATGTCTTTTCGGGCCCTGTTAAAAGTATAATAGTATGCGTTTATATTATTTCATCGGAAGTCTGTAACCGAGCACAACGGAAATTCCGAAATCAGCCTGGGTGTTTGTTCCCGTGACTTTGTACTCGATTTCACCGATGGCATGGAGCTGGTCGGAAATTTTGTATCCCGCTCCGACAGCTATCTCGAGCCAGTTCACCGTGGTGTCTTTAGCATCGTTGCCATCAGACTTGCCGTCACCCTGATTGAAATAGGTCAGGTTGAGCCAGGCAGGAATCTGTTCGGTGACAGCATAGGATGCCATGCCGTTAAGATAGAAGCCTATTCCGGGCTGGAATTTAGTGATAAGAGCTTTTTCAGGACCCTCAGCATTCCAGCGGACGCCGAGTCCTCCGCTGAGGCCTATTTTATCCATCTTTTTGCTGGTCAGCGCGGCAATATCGATGCCGAAACCTCCGGCGTTCCCGAGGCCTTTTTCATCGCTTCCCACAGGAAGATCGAGAGCGCCGCGGACAGTAAGGAGACCCTCGGGCATCACGGCATATTTGGCGCCGAGCCAGATATCGCCGATACCGGTGTTGTCTTTACCGTCAACGGAGAGGTATTTGTTCATGGAGACAATGGGAACAATGGCAAAAGCCTTGAGATTGTTCATAACGACGTAGTCTGCCCAGAGAGGGATACGGATTTCGGTCCCGGTATCGGCAAGTTCCTGTTTCTCGCTGTCCTTGTCATACATATCGCTCGAGGAGCCATACCGAATCCCGATATTTCCCGCCATGGTTCCCGGCTCAGCTATTGTGGCGCCGGACTCGCAACGGATGAGATCATCCCAGGCAAACACGGTTGATGATAAAAGAAAAACACCAAAAAGAGCCAGAATAACGATCGATAGTTTTTTCATTATAATCCCCAGTCTGAAAAAGTACATGATTGTGAAAAATCAATCAACCAACCTTTTCCACTACATAATCTTTCCCATAAGACTATGAATTACTCTATCGACAGCCTCCCTCCTTTCTTATACGGAATAATGGTGTCATTCTTCACAAACCAAGGAAGTACCCTTGAACAACCATGGTAAAATAAGAAAATAAACAATGTAAGCTCATGATTTATATAAAAAAGACTTGACATCTCAGGGATTTTTCCTTTCCATACCTCTAAAAAAGACCGTCTGACAGTTTATACCGGGAAAGCCGGAACGATGTTCGAATGTACGGCTCAGAAATTATAAAACACACTTGTTCCGAGTTATCGAACAACAGAATCCTTATTATTTTATCAATAATCACCTATAATATAATGTCGGGAGATATTTTGTCAATGCTTTTCTTTAGCGCAACTGATACTCTATGCGACAGAATAACAAATAGTTATACAATTATAATATATAACTAACATACCCTATGAGGGATCGGCGCAATGCCTTTTAACCTTGTCTTTCAGAAGCATGTCTTATTAATATATAGCGGAGGTGATTTTAGATGTGATCGTCCGGGTTTTTCATGAAAAAAGGAGGCGCGATGTGAAAAAGATTCCGGTTATTGGGTTGATCGCACTTTTTACGGTCGCTGCTGCTTACGGGGAAACGCCGACAAAAAGGTCAATAGGCTGGGATGGCGATGTCCAGGGTATCAGTTTCAGGGCAATTACAGCAAGCGGTCTCGGTTTCGGAGCCGCAGCAGGCATTATGTTCGATTCTCCCAAGAATGAGAGGGCAGAGACAAAAACGGATGTCTATCTCGGCCTGACTGTCTTTAAAAGCGTCTGGGAACACGAAAGGGGAAATCTGAACGGATTCGGCAGCGCGATGCTCGATGTTTTCGGGAATTATGACAAGGATGATGACTCTCAGATCGATTTCACCTTTGCCGCAGGTCTGGAGCCGGAAATTTTCCTGATCAAAAATCTGAGCGTTACAACAAGATTTGGTATTGCCTTGAAGCTGATCGGCGATGATATTGACAACTCAGATGACGGTACTACGATAATATCGACGTTTGGCAATAAAATCAGCGTTGTCGAGGGATTTTCATTTAACTGGTATTTCTGACAACCTGTTATTCCATTCGATAAACATGTAATTAATTGCTCCGGTGATTTTACGTCATCGCCGGAGCACTAATATAACAGCTTGTTTATCAGACAAATTGATGCTATAATAAATCTGGTATGTAATTCCTCCGGAGCAGGGCAGCGAGGTATCGCGGATAAAAAACTCATCCCCGCCGCTGTTTAACTCCCTCTCTCTTTGAAAGCCTGGAGAAAGAGCGTGAGTTCCGGGAGGCCGGGTAGTCTTTCGTTTCACCCCGACGTACGCATCGGGGTAATCTTTGACTCAAATACTGTCAGAGGGAGCAATCCGATGGCAAAGGCAGTCTGGGGCCTTGAAAAAATAAATCTTTTCAAAGACCTTAATCCCATGGAATTACAGGAGATTATGAAAATAATCAATAAAGTGTGTTTTCAGAAAGGCGATGTCATAACCGACCGTGACAACCAAACGAGGGAAGTATATGTGCTTGTGGAAGGGAGCGTCGATATCGTTTCTCTCAAGGGAATCCCGCTCTACCGTGTCTCGAAGGGTGAGGCGTTCGGCGAGCTGGCGATGATCAACACAATCAAGAGGACAGCACTTGCCGTCGCCCGCGAGGAGAGCTGGATCGTTGTATTGAATATCAATCATCTGGAACGGCTCGGCGAAGAACATCCGGAAGTTTATAATAAAATCAGCAAAAACCTTGTGTACAGCCTCGGAATAAAACTTGCCCGCGCCAATATGCTTATCGAGCTTCTGAAAGCGGAATTGACCAAGGCCCTTAGAAAATAGCCATCTCCCCCTGCCATGGTATACCACCTGACATTTCACCCCGGCTCTTGTCAGCCCGGCTCCTTTTATGGCCTGCCGGTGGTGTTTTTTCTCACGGCTTTTAAATCTTGTGCGGAACGGTTATCTTGAGTATACTATCTGCAAGGTATAGAGCGATTCCTCTGCGGGTAACGGACAGATGCGGGTAATTCCATGAATATTCGACAGTATACCGGCTTTTTGCTCATCGGTCTCGCCGCGGCACTGGCTATAGAGGGCGGAGAAGCATTCGATTCATCCGCGCACAGGGGATTACTGTCATCCCGTCTCGATGCGGCTTCCATCGGGACACATACCGTTCCATCGGTATTGCTCAGATACGGCTGCCGTATGAATGCACTGTGGGGAACAGCCGTGTTACCTTCACCGGCAGAGGCACAGGAAAATAAATACAAAAAAGCCGTACCGGTTGTCGATACGATCAAAGAGGAAAAAACACAGACCGCGACCGATACCAAGCGTGTTGTCGAACAAAATAAAAAATCGACATTCTACACGTATGTTCTGTCGCGTAACTTCCTGTCCATTCTGCTTTCCTGCCTGATATTGTTTCTCAGCGTGTATCTTTATTTAAAATATGCGTGGAAACGTCCCAAAACAAAAACAAAGTGGAAAAAGCATTCACACAGGGAGGAGATGGGAACCTTTATTCCGCAAAAAAAAGGTTCCGCAGAAACCGTAAACGGCCTTAAAACATCTCCTGATGCCGGCAAAAATGATAATTCAGATATTTCCGAGGAATTTGATCTGATAGAGGAAACTTCTCTTTCCGGTAATGCACCGGGCAGTAATGGCCAGGCTTCGGAAACCGGACAGCTGAAAGTAAAACGCATTGAACATGCCCGGAAAATTGCTCATCTGCTTGAGAAACTGTGACCTGTACACTGTCCGGAAACACAGGTGAAATAATAATTAACCCGGAGAGAATTGATATGAACAATTCCGATAACATGGACCTTGATTCTCTGGTTAATAATCCTTTCCAGTTTGTCAGTCCTCAAAAGACGCCCGTTTCAAATAAACCGAAAGCGCCGGATAAACCGATAATCCCGGAAAAACAGGAAGCGAAGGATACTGCCCCGGTTGAAGGGAATATTCTTCCGGGTCCTGAAAAACCACACGTTCCTCTTCCCGTACAGCATGTTCCCGCGGATATCAATATCGACCGGGTGAATAAAAATCATCCCCTTGAGATCCGCTTTCTCAACCTCGAAAAAAATCAGCTGAACTGGGATCAGAAGATAGGTATGCTCAAGGAGATAATTGAACGTCAGAACGAACGGCTGGAGCTCATGGAAAAAGAGCTTGACATGCTCTATAAAAAAATCAACAAATAAACGATAGAACTGGACGAACTTATTGCCGGTATTTCATCACCGGGCAGCCCACGGTATGAAACGGTCGGATGCCACCGTTTAATCGACGGTGTAATAATAACCACAAACGGTATCGTTCACCATGCATGAAAATGGTATATTCAGTGAATAAAAAAAGCGGAAAAAAAGATTATCCCGGGGAACGGTTCACCGCTCCTATGATCATGAACACCCGTGAATTTCCCGGCTGCCGCAAAAACGTCTTTTTTGTGAGTCTGGCCCTCCTGTGGTGGCTGGCAACGGTTTCACTGTGCTCAGCCGCAGCATTCAATAATCTTTCCTTCAATTCCCGCGAAGGGCAGGTGACCATCGAGGTCGGATTCGACAGCGCCATATCCTATACCCTTCGAACGGAGAACGAGGGCCGTTCGCTTATCCTGCGTGTTCCCGGCGCCACATATTCCAAAGAAACCACCGACCGGATAAAGTTACCCGCAAATTCAATACTGTCCGGCTGGTCGGCCCGTCAGGCCGGGGATATGATCGAAGTAGTGTTTCGTCTCACCGGCTCATATTCATATTCCCATACATATGCGAAGCCATCCGCAGTCCGAATCGAGGTGTTCGGCGCCAGAAACCCGGAACCGGCGGTAAAAACTCCAACCGCCGCCGTCTCACCCGCCGTATCGGCCAGCCATCTTGCGAAGGGAATCGAGCTTTTCACGAACGGGCGTCTGGATGACGCGCTCACCGAGTTCAATGCCGAAGTAAACAGAAATCCGGAAAGCCCTCTTTCATACTATTATGCAGCCCATATACGGCTCCGTAAAAAACAGAACGATCGCGCCGAAGAAAACCTGCTGGCCGCATTGCGTGACTCATCGACCTTCTCGGATGCTATCGGGCTTCTCGCTTACACGCGGCTTAAAAATGGTAAAACAAACCAAGCGCTGGCGGACTGGCGAACGTTTGTCGCGTCCGTAGAACCGCTCAAAGATAAAAAGACGATAACGGTTGAATCGATCATGCTTCCCGAGGAATACCGTTTCCAGCTCGCACAGGAAAGGGAAAAAGAACTTGCCGAGGGAAAACGTCTCAGAGAGGCCCGCAAGACCCATGCCGACTCACTCGCAGCATCGGCGCAGGCGACCGCCGTCACCACGGTTCCCGATACAACTGTCGCAGGCGCTGGCGAAACAGGGCAGGGGGGAACCGCTCCCGCGGCGGATTTCGAAGCGCGTTTCAATAAGGATCTGCGGTACGGCGTATATGGACTTTTCGCCGCGGCAGTACTGCTTCTGGGATTGATAACATGGGCAGTGATCTGGATTCGCAGACGGGCGAAGTCGAAAATCGATCTTACCTTCACCGCGGAGATCGAACGTCTTCTGGACGAGCGGGCCGGGAGAAGCGAGGAGTTCGAGGAAAACGAGGAAGCCGCTCTTCGGGAATACCGTTCAATAACCAGTGAAATCGAGATGGTCTCGGAATCCCCACGGGAAACGGATCATAAAGAGGCCGAACCGGTCGAACCTGCTGCAACGCCGGCCGAGGAACCAGTCGAGGAACCGTATGAAGCCCCGGCGCGGCTGCCATCGTTCGAGAGCAGGTCCGATGCCATCACAGAGGAAGTTAAAGCGCTCGTGACACGCATGTACAGAGAGGGACGGGGCATTGCCGAGATAGCCAGGGCAGCCGATCTCACTCAGACCGAGGTGGAGCTTATTGTCGCGGTGCGGGCGCGGCGCATGGATCAGCTTGTTCAGGAAGTAGCGAGCGAGGAAGAGGATTTCATGGATTCGAGTCAGCTGAACCATGCAATTTACGAACTCCGGTCCGAGGGAGGATCTCCCCGTGATATAGCCCGGAAACTGGGAATTTCCACGAGTGAGGTTAACATGGCTCTCACGATGAAAAATATGCGTAAGACCCGTAAAAACAATTAGCCCGATACCTCCACATGATTCAACGAACCACATTTTTTTTTACGGTTTTTTTTTAACATTTTCAAACACATGCAAATATAATTCCAACAACAGCATAAACAATATATTATATCTCTATACGATTTTGACCTGTATTTTTTCTCATTTTATCGTATATTAAAGGCAGGATGAAATATATTGTCTGGAAATGGTACATTTCCCCGTAACTATTATATAATCTGACAGGAGATGCAGAAATGTCCTGGTTAGAGACGATGAAAAAGAGTTTTCATATAGGTGACCGCAGCGAGGTTCCCGGCGGCATCTGGGTAAAATGCGAAGAATGCGGCGCCATACTGCTCCGCGAAAAGCTTATCGAAAATCTCTGGGTCTGCGATAAATGCGATTATCACTTCAGGATCGCGCCCGTCGACTATATCAGTCTCATTTTCGACAAAGGTACATTCACCGAACTCAATGCCAGCCTGCACGATGTGGATTTTCTCCGTTTTGTCGATACGAAGAAATATGCCCAGCGTATCAAGACAGCGCGGAGCACAACGGGGTCGAATACGGCCATTGTTACCGGCACAGGAATGATCAACGGGCGCAGGACTGCAATCGGAATCATGGACTTCCGGTTCATCGGCGGGAGCCTCAGCTCGGCGGTGGGTGAAAAAATCGTACGGCTCGTGGATCATGCCCTCGATAAAAAACTGCCCCTCATCATGATCACCCAGTCCGGCGGCGCGCGCATGCAGGAGAGCACGACCGCCCTCATGCAGATGGCTAAAACCTCCGCCGCCATCGGTCTTCTTGCCGAGGCCCGGCTGCCTTATATTGTCATACTCACCAATCCCACAAGCGGCGGTGTCACCGCTTCATACGCCATGCTTGGCGATGTCCACCTTGCCGAGCCGAAAGCATTCGTAGGTTTCACCGGTCCCCGTATCATCATGGAAACCATGAAATGCGAACTCCCCGAAGGATTTCAGAAAAGCGAGTATCTCTTCGACCACGGGTACTGCGACCGAATCATTACCCGTCAGAACATGAAAAAGGAGCTTTCGACCATTCTGAGCCTTTTCATGGACTGAAACCATCCAGCATCGAATCCGCACCATAATACTGTATATTATTACACTTATTATTGTCATATTGTCGTTCATTTCCTGATACTTTGCCAATATGCCGGATAACCGATCCAGTGTATCCGGAATACATTAATACGGTATCTCATTGTATATCATTCAGTTATGATATTAATACACTTACCGGCGGGAATTCGTTTCATAATGGCATGATGTTTGCGAGTATATAAAGCAGCAATTGGCTTAGAGTTTACCGGCACCATCGTTAAAACCAGGCAGACAAAAACTAAAAAATATTGTGACCTGAGAACGATACGATGGTGCCGGTACAAAACTCACGAGTATTCAGGAAACGGAGAGTCATTAATGGGGGTTCGATCATTGAGTGGCAGGGAATTAAACAACCGTGAAATCCATGAATATGTAACCTGGCTGGAATCGGAAATCGATCTGTGCCTTGCGTGCGATCTGCCGGTTGAATATCTTGAAAAAGACCTTATTGCCGCGTTAAATATCAGGGACAGAGTAACAGAGTGTCAAAGTGACAAAGAGATAATAGAGTACAGTATATAAATAGACGACAGTGATGGTAATAATTGAGGAGAAAAGGAGAAATGCATGAGTCGAAGTCATGAACCGGGCATATAAGTTTACATAATAGATGTTATGCGAATTTCTTGTTTCGCGCCGTATCCCCTTTACACCTCGATATTTTCTCTTTTTTTGCCTTCTGTCTTCTGACATACTATTTTTACTTCATACACCGCCTTTTTTCTTGCTCCCTGCCCGATACTGCACCATATTTAAACTTCAATACAATACAATCCCTACAATCCCTGTTTCACTGTTCAGCTTTTCAGATGGAGGATTGATGAATTTTACACTGCTTGACTGGTTCATCATCGTTCTGTATCTCTCGTTTACCATATGGGCGGGTCTGTATGCGAGGCGATTCGTTTCAGACCTTTCCGGATACATCGTCGCCGGACGGAAACTCAAGCTCGGCGCCTGTACCGCAACGATGATTGCAACCGAACTTGGCACAGTAACCATCATGTACATGGGCGAAGGCGGCTACCGTAACGGTTTTTCCGCCCTTGTGCTCGGTATCATCATGGTTATCGTTTACTTTGCAGTCGGTTATACCGGTTTTGTCATCAAGGGACTCCGCAGACTCCGCGTCATGACCGTTCCCGAATTCTACGATATCCGTTACACCCGTTCTGTCCGTATTCTCGGCGGATTCGTTCTTTTTGTCGGCGGTGTGCTCAACATGGGCGTTTTTCTCAAGCTGGACGGCGTTTTTTTAAGTCATGCAATGGGATTCGGTGATAATGCGGTCGCACTCATCATGGTTTTTATGCTCCTCATCGTAGGAATGTACACGATTTTCGGTGGCATGATGAGCGTGGTTGTCACCGATTATCTCCAATTTACCTTACTGTCCGTGAGCATGCTGGTTGCGACGGTTTTTGCATTCCGCTCCGTAACGATTCCCCAGATTGCCGATACGATCGCGTCCAATTTCGGTTCGGGCGGTTTCAATCCGTTTATCAACCAGGATCTCGGATGGATTTTCATCGTCTGGATGCTCATCACCAATTTTGCAGCCGCTGCTCTCTGGCTGCCGGGTACCATGAGGGCGTTATCGGCTGAAAGCTCGGAAACCGGAAAACGGGTATTCCAGATTTCGAGCCTTACGTTCGCCGGACGGGCCATGATTCCCATGATGTGGGGAATCATCGCATTCACCATGTTCCCGGGTCTCACAGGCGATGCAGCAATGGCGGCCATGCCCCGGATGCTCGGCATGGTCCTCCCCACCGGAGTCATAGGGCTGCTTATAGCCGGTATGCTCGCAGCTTCGATGTCCACCTATTCGGCGTATCTTCTTGCCTTTGCGTCGGTTATCACCCGTGATGTCATCTGGGCACTCACCAAAGAACGGCTTTCGGAAAAAACGATCATGACCATCACCCGTATCTGGGTGGGACTGATCGGCCTTTTCCTCCTTGTATTCGGTCTGCTCTACAAGATTCCCTCATCCTCGCTCAAGTACATTTACATTACGGGGAACATGTATACCGCAGGGGCGATTTCCGCTGTCGGATTCGGACTGTACTGGAAAAAGGCTAATAATATCGGCGCCTATACCTCACTGGTGACCGGAGCTCTCTCTCCCCTGGCGTTTCTGCTGCTTGCCAATTACGAGGCGTCACTGCCCTCCGCAATCAAGTGGATAGCCAATGCGAATATATCCGGATTTCTCTCGTTCGGTCTCGGTGCGGTCGGAATGATTGCCGGGTCGCTTCTCACCCAGAAAATCTGCCCGCCGAAAGACCTGACACCCTATTATCAAAAGGGGGACAAATAATATGCTGTCTCATGCCGATGCAATGAAATACACTTATATATGGCTCGCAATTTACGGTCTCGGTACATTCACCTTCTTCGCGATTGGTATATGGGTCATCATACGCGGCGGGAAGGATGTGCTGGAAATGATGACAACAACCCCCGAAGATAAAAAATAATCTCACGGCGTATTTCAGGGTTGTGTCATTCACCTGCGGCACTGTTCAAAAACCGGTTCGATATCCGGTATACCGTTTTTTACTGTCAGGCGGATTCCACCGAGCGGTATCATACGTTCGATGACATAGGGACGGTCGCCCTCAAAGTAAAAAAGGGGCTTTTTCATTCGCGATGCCCGTTCCGCCGAGAACCATGTTCCGCCTTTTTCGCCCGGCTCGATAACGATGACCGCTTCGGCGAGAGCCGCAAGGTACTTGTTGCGCCTGAAGGCACTCATGACTGAGAACCCGATACCGGGCGGAACCTCGCTCATGACCAGGAACCGCTCGGGATCGAATGCCTCCGCGAGGGTATGGTGCAGCCTGAACCGTGAAAAACCATAGGGCAGCGCAGCGAGTGTATTCCCTCCCGCCTCGAGTGCGCCAAGATGAGCGGCCCGGTCAACTCCCCGGGCATACCCGCTGGCAACCGCATATCCCCGTGCAGTTATCAGTTTCCCGCATGCATGGGCAATCTCAAGCCCGGTCACGGATGCCTCACGGGAACCGGAGATCATGATCATGGGCTGTCGGAGAATGGCCTTCTCTCCCATGTAGAAGAGGATTTCCGGATGGCTGTTTCCGAGATACCGCTTAAGAATTTCGGGATATTCACAGTCATCGTCCATAATAATATCCCCTGAAATATTTTCTAAAAACTGCAAATCACGCGACACACATTTCTCCTCATACGAACTGAGTGCCCGGCATGGAGTTGCAACTATCCGTTCATGCTCACATCCGGACAGGTAATATGAAGCGAGCCTTCCATAGAGCTTATTATCGTATCCATATCCGTTGTTCATATCTTCCGCTTGATTATCGTAATACACCTGTTGTTCAAACACATACATTCCCGTTCTCCATCGCAGCGAAATCCCCGTGTTATACTGCCAGTACTTCTATAAAAAATACAATTTTTTCGATTTCCATCTTACCAGTTCGCTTTTCAAATCCACCGGCATGTACATTATAGCATATAATGATACATTTGTCAAGTAATATTTATTACACGTTTGCATGAAAAGCTGCAAAGAGCCCGCGGGGCACAAGACAAGTGATACACCGGTCCGTATTATAGAAAATACGCTCTTTTTTGCCGGATCGTCGTACGGGAAAGGTATGTCTATTTCACAAGAAGGATTTTTCTGGTGAGGTTTTCAGCTCCGGCCGATGCCCGGACAAGGTATACGCCCGAAGCGCAGTCCCCGCCGTTCCAGACAGCGCTGTATATCCCCGGTGAAGCCGGATTGTCCCATATCGTGGCAATACTGCGGCCTGTAACATCATGAACCGTAACCGATACATGCGTCGCGGAAAGGACAGTGAACGGTATGGTTACCGAGGCGTTGAACGGATTCGGGAACGGAGGGCTTAGCTTAAAAACAATGGGATTCGTATCAGCACGGGTAGAGTTGTTCCCATCTGTGCCATGTGACAGGTCTTCGCCGGAGGAAACACCGGCAGGAACATAGCTGAGCGCCTGAACGGCATCGGGAAGCCCCCAGCCGTAATTGTTGTCGGGTCCCGGATCGCCGAGATCGATGGCGGAATACTTGAGCGCCCGTCCGATATCGGTTATAGACCAGTCCGGATGGGCTTCCATCAACAGGGCGCACAGCCCGGAAATGAATGGTGTGGCGAACGAAGTGCCATTAACCGACACATAAAAGCCGGTACTCCCTATCTGGGGAACGCGGACGGAAACTCCCGGCGCGACGATGTCGGGTTTGATTCTGCCGTCCGCCGTGGGACCCCGTGAGGAAAAGACGCTGATGACAGGATTGCTGCTGTCGAGATAGCTGATCGCGCCGACCGCAAGCACATGCTCCGCATCGGCGGGGGTGGTGATGATATGCCATGAGTTTCCGCCCTCGTTGCCGGCCGCATTCACCACGAGAATACCGCGGGAGAAGGCGATCTCCGCAGCCCTGGCGACCAGCGAAGTCCGGCCGTCCATATCGGATTTTGCATAGCTTTCTTCCGGAGTATCAAAGATGTTGTAAACAAGCGACGAGGAAACGATATCAACGCCGAGGCTGTCGCACCATTCCACTCCGGCAACCCAGCGATCCTCATCGGCGCGCTGTTCAGTCAACAGGTTATCAGTCACCGCAAGCACAAAGGCGGCACCGTACGCTGCCCCGTAATACTCGCCGTCCAGAACTCCGCCGAGACACGCGAGTACCCTGCTGCCGTGATCATCGCCGGTTACGTCCTCCCCGCCCCTGACAAAATTCCGCGTATGAGTTATACGGACACCCCCGAGACACCCTGTATCACCAATGTCGAAGCCCGTATCGAGGACACCGATGGTAACACCATTACCGCTGTATCCGCGGTCATGGAGACCGGGTATGCCGAGGATGTCGAGCTGTTCGAGAGATATGCCGTAATTGAGGACATGGAGGCCGCGGTTTGCGGTTGATGCGGCTTTTTCGAGGCGATGTTCTTCCGGAATGCGCTGAATCGTCCCCATCGAACGCACCGGGCGGACGGAAGCAACACCGGAGAGATGCTCCAGCGTCCCCTTATCGCCCTCCCAGTCAACCGAAACCGCATTGAAATACCGTGAGACTGTCCTGATACGGGCGCCCGTGCGCTCTATCTCGCCGATGAGGCCAGCCGGCAGCGGATCGTCGATGCCCCGGGAGGGCCTTTCGCTGAAAAAAATCCACAGAGGCTCAGGAAACGCGCGGCATGGCAGGATGAGAACGAGCACTAAAGCCAGCATGAAAATAATACGGCCAGTTATGCCCGCCCCTTTTCCTCTGCAGGTATGCACGGAAAACCCATATACCATGGTGCTGCTCCCGGAGAACGGATGACCGTGAGGAAAACCTCCGCTGGTTTACAACGGTATATGAAAATACGAGGAAATTGAACATAACCCATGAAGATGACCAAGAGCACTACAGGTAATTTGTCGATCATATATTTCATTTTATGATCAACAAACCATTTTGTTGTTAATTTATTAACATCAAAATACCGTCTTGCCTTCGACAATATTCAATAATTCATGGAAAATATATAATCCCGGTTGACATAAAGCATACATTATTTCATGTAAACCGTGTTGTCATGAGAATGGGTATAAAGTCAATACACCATCATGTATAAAACAACTGTTTTCCCGCTCAATCGAGGCCCGTGGCGATGATGTCAAGGAATCCTTCCTTGATCTCGACGAGCGTCGGGGTCTTGTTCCATTCATCACGGTAGCGCCCGACGGCGGATTCGAGATACTGCTTTGAAATACCGCCTTTCCTGCCGGGTTTGGGAAGAATGATCATGACCGCGACACGCTGACGGTGGGTGAAGTCATACGATTCGAAGGGATCGCTGCCGAACGGGAAAAAATAACTGTAACCGTCCGGTCTCAGGCCGCCGTACCCGACCAGAACGCTCAAACCCTCGCCGTTGGGAGAGTACAGGACGGGGATTTTGTTGGCGAGGAGGACATTGACCGCCCTCACCGAACAGTCTTTGATGAAATAAACCTGCATGTTGTACCGGAGCGCAAAATCGGCATAATAACGGAACCGCTCGAAAAGCTTCGTGAGTTCCTCATCCATATCGTCGCGCAGCTGGAGGCGGGTAATTGTCCGTCCCTCTTCGAATTTTATGAATTCAAGCTCGCCGGGGAATACCCTGTAATATGCCAGGAGCTGTTCCATGGCTCCATAACGTCCCATGTTCGGATATTCTTCGAGGAGCACCTTCGGCGGGAGTTTATCAGGATCGACCGTTTCCGTCCGGACAAGGGAACCCGGATCGGACAGCTCGGATGGCGTCGGTATGAACATGGTTATCTTGCTGATCTCGTACTTCATTTGTTTGCCGATGGTTTCAGGCGGATCGGAATCCCTGAATGCACCGTGCAGAATCCGCTGTATGATATCACGGTCCACCTCGAGGAAAGCGATGCTGTATACAAAGGAATCATAATTACGGCCGATACTCGAGTAGATAACAATATCCGCTTTGAGCGCCTCCCCTATCTCGAGCGCCATGTCACGGTTGTTGACCCATTCGGGGAGCCCCTTTCCCTTGAGATAACGCTCCGATTCCTCTCGGGGGACGATTTCAAGGCCGCCAAAACGGTTGAGTTCACGGATGATAGAACCGGCAAACACATCGGCGATCGGCCGGTACTGGTTATCGCCAATATGCGGAGATGTGACCAGTATTCTCACAATCCGCTGCTTGCCATCGGCATGATATGGTGAAAGAAACGCAAAAACGAGCACGCCCGCCAGAACATGGAGCAGAAACGGAGTGATACTGCGGGTCAGATACGGCATATATTCCTTTTTATTTATCAAAAGAACAGACTCCGTCGACATATGGTTTACATAATAACGCAGCGATACCGCCACGGCACACATACTTTATAAATTAGCTATAAACTGCCTGTTCTGGCAAGTCTTTTATCAGAGCTGACGATCCCCCATTGTTTTCAGAACACATTTGATATGATACTTGCCTTTGCGCACCCACTCATTGCAATGCAGCGAGAAGAAAAGTATCCATCCCCGAATAATGATTCGGGAATCATCTTTGTGTTCCCTCTTTAATCTTTAGAGTTACTATTGTATACGGAGGTGAGCCGGGGAGTCACTTCTGCCTTGTGCCTTGTGCCTTGTGCCTGTCTTTATCCGAATACCGGTTGTGACCGTGATGCTTTTCAACGGGTTTATAAATTCATCAGCTTTTATGATTTTTATTTTTTCTATAATCAATGTATTACAATACATTTCAGGGTGGATTTTGGGGGATCGCCGATTATGCACACTGAGAGGCTTATTTCAAAAGAGGATGCAATCTTGAAAAATATATCTATAACCAAATATATATTATGTATTTCTATTCCTTATAAAGATCATACCTTAATCATAGAAGTGTTTTCTTCCCCGATATCCGTACGACGAGAATACTTACTTCATACAGAAGTAAGAGCGGGATCGCCATAATAATCTGGCTTGCTGGATCAGGAGGTGTAAAGATTGCAGCCACAATAAATATTAGAACAATAGAATATTTACGATATTTTGTCATCCATGTGTATTTAATAATCCCTTTTTTAACGAGAATAAATGCGATCACAGGAATAAGAAGCAACATGAGCATATTCATGGACAGCCTCCGAGGTATTCGATGGTGCAGATAACCGTAAGCATATATAAAATTATTATCTGCTTCTATACCATACAGCTCAATGATAACAGCATTACAAATACAAGAACTTCACATAAAAATCCATGTTATTAATATGAACAGAAAATGCACTACAATAAAATACTGAAAATCAAATATAACTTCTTGTTCAATGTATATCAATGGTTATTAACCCCTTTGGTAACCCTCCATTTTTTTCAGAACACCTTTGATATAATACTTTCCTTTGCGCGCCAACTCGTTGCTTTACAACGCAGCGAGAAGGAAAGTCTCCATCTCCGAACAATGATTTGGAGCCCGTGAAAAGCTTCTTTCGTTCACTGTCCATTTTTACTGGAATATGAATTTTCAGAAGATTTTGATAACATTCTATTTATAATCAGAATGTTACTCAACACCACGATATGGATTGCAGGGGGTCACCAGATAAGCTAAATACAATTGGCACTATTTTATCAGCATCATCTTTCCGGTTTTCTCGCCATTGTCAGCACGAAGCCTGTAAAAATAGAGACCTGTCGGCAGGTTTCCCCCATCGATAAATGAGGTATGTATCCCTTTCGGCTGCACGCTGTCGACAAAGAGAGCAACTTTTTTCCCCTGGATATCATAGACAGTGAGGCTGACTTTTTGTCTCGATACGAGTTCATACCATATGACTGTCGTGGAATTGAATGGATTCGGAGTATTTCCCAGCAGGCGGAATGCAGCAGCATGGCCATTCTCGAAGAACGGCTCGTTTTCCCCTACGCCGACCGGTTCACTATAACGGATTTTCAATACAATCCCCGGCCAGTTGACTTCTATCCCGTGACCGTCTGTTGCCGAATAGGTGAAAAGTGTATTATCCCCCTGCAGGATGTTCTCGAGAGGAACGGAAATTTCATCGTAACTGCGGTCGTAGCTCAATCCGATTGAACTCACGATCTTCTGGTTGTTGATGCCTATTTTTTCCGCATAGGTTCCTGCCCAGTTGACCAGTATCATTTTTGCATCGAGAGCCTTCTGTAAATCCTCTGTTACGGTCACCCTGCAGAATTTATAACTTCCTGCCCTGCTCACCCATTGTTTGGGCACATTCGACGGCTTGTACAGGACAACCGATCTGCCATTCCGCACAAAGCGGATGTTCTGGACCGCGGGTGTTATGGCATGCATGCCGTTTTTATCGATGATTCGTGCCATGATTTTCATTGGCTGATCCTGATCGGGAATCCAGGCGGTATCCCAGGTGATGCCGAACGGGGCTGAACGTGCGGTTCCGAGGTGATGATTGAGTATACCGTTTTTTAACGAATACTGCCACTGACACCAGATATTATCCCCCTTGAAGTTGAAATCTTCGTAGTACCCGATGAAATCGACCGATACTATGTCTTCAGAATGGGGTGATGAAACGGCGATCACCGGATTCTCCCCGATTGTCGCCCCCGGAACCGGCTCCGTTATCTCGCCCGAGGTGTGCGGTTTCGAATCATCATAGAAAACGCGAAAGGTAACACCATAAATGATGAACTGTCCCCACCCGAAACTATAGCATATCTGATTTCCGGCTGTAAGCTCGAAGGTGTTCAGGCCCTCAAGGACATGAGAGAGTGGAATTTCGACAACAGGATAGGTAAGTGTCTGGTAACATTCAGGATTTCCACCCGGAATCGCGTTTGCCTCGGGAATACGGAGCCATTCGTTCCCGTTCAACCGTATCCGTTTATTATGAGTGCCCGCATGGCACTGGAGCACCTCAATACAGACCTCAATCCTGACAGCACCATCGAGATCATCAAAGATAACTTTGTTGACCGGATTTGGCAGAAATTCCTGTGCGCCGGAATGTGTGGCATCGGGATCGGTGACTCGCTGCCAGTTGCTTGCATTGGCCCATGGACCGTGCCACCGGTATTCTCTGAAGACAGCCCCGGGCACAAAACCATCGGCAGCACAGCAGGTGTACACCGATATCGAAAGGGAAAAAAAGATAATAGCAGTGAAAAATATATTCTTAGGTATGTTTGTATTCATTCTGGTTTTTCCTTTCTGTTAAAGCGTTACCTTAGAACAATAACATGTTATGACATATTTTAAAAGTATTTTCAGATTTGATATGGGAATTGCAGGTTTTTTATCAGGGCTGGCAATTACCCCCTGTTACGACTTTTCAGCCGGCCGTGATGCGGGCAGATTATACCGTCAACATGGCGCTTTTCCCTACCCACTGCCTTCACCACAGAACACTGAATTGACTTGACATGAGAGGATTTTTAGTTATAATAGCACAATCTCATCAACAGACTTTCTTTCCTGATGGAAAGAAGCACACCGGCTGCAATGAGATACATGAAAAACGCCGGTTCATCAATTCCTGAATATTTCATTGACAATATCTCCACAACAGAGGGCGAACTACCGGTTCAGCACAATCCTCGGTCACCCCTAACCACCGGGAGAATAAAAACAATGAGAGCTCCACTGGTAACACTCCTTATCGCGGTTGTCCTGATATCCGGCTGCGCCTCGGTTTCGACAGAGAAGGGCCCGGAGACACAGGCGAGAAAAACACTGAAACAGAAAGGATTCACCTTTCCCCCGTACAGCGGCCCGAAAAAACGTATCCAGGTCGTCAGGTTCGGCATACCCGCCGATGTCGCGAGCAAGTATCCCGAGCTGGCGGATAAACGGGTCGGATGGGGATTGTGCAACCGCATAGTAGACGGGTTATGGCAGACAAACAGGTTTGAATTTATCGAGGAAAAAGAGGAGATACTCCAGAAGATGCTCGATCAGTGGCAGCTCTCATCGGCCGGCATTGTGACCGAGGAGACCGCCATCGAGCAGGGAAGCCTGAAAGCACCCCAATACCTCGTCTATGCGGAGGTGTTCGACTTCGGGGTCAGTCACAGCGAACAGATAGTCGGTGTCGCGGCAAAACAGATGGACACCACGGTCATCGGCGTCCAGATACGCATGGTCGATGTCGCGACCGGGCAGTATATTCCCGCTTCGGCGACCGGGGAAGCCAAAACCTCCGGTGTCGGAATATGGGCAAGCGTGAACCTCGAGTTCGACCAGACAACGGTAGGTCTTGCGAGCCAGGATGCGGTGAACGAGGCAATTATCTCGTTGATCAACCGGCTGAAGTGATGAACTGCCCCTATGCTGGCATCGGGGAATAAAATACTTAAACTCACCCCCCGGCTCCCCTCTTTTGCGTGCAATAGAGGGGAAAGATTATCATTATCTTTTCTTGTCCCCTCTCTCTAAAGGTCAGTGAGGGGATTCAGGGATGAATCGGCATAAGTGCTGGAGATGCTGCGAGGAGTTCTTTTTGATAAACAGGGAGAAACCATGATTAACATTCTGAAACATTTATTATTACCGCCTCTCTTATTACTGATCCTCCTGCCGGCAGCGGGAATCTCAGTGTACAGGGAATGCACGGCGGCGGAAAACAATGCTCTCCTCGTCCTCGGTTCGCTGAACGAACTCAAGGATGAACACTGGAAAGACGAACGTATCGGATTCGGGCTCCGGAGCCTGATAACCCAGGCGTTTTTCGATGTCGGCGCTTTCTCTGTCATCGAGGAAAAGCCCGAGATACGTGAGAAACTCCGCGCCGTTTCTCAGGGCATGTGGGCTGCCGGCGATAATAAATACGATGTCACCAAAGATGCCGAGGAAGCAAAACTCCTTGGTGCGCAATACGTAGCTTACGGCAGGGTTTATTATTTCGGAAGACCCCTGACAAAGATGTCGGTCGGTGTTCTGCAGTCGAGAACAGCGGAAACGATTATACGTATCGAGATAATTCTCAGGAACACTGGCAACGGAAAAACAATTAAAAAGTCCGGCACCGGAAAAGCTGAGACAGCCGCAAACAGCGCATTCTTCGAGGTCCGCGACGACAGCGTCCTGTTCGATGAAACAGCGATCGGGACAGCGACCAAGAAGGCAATCGGAGAAGCTGTCGCCGATATAATGAAAGATTTCAAAAAAATACAGTAACGGTTAATTCTGAGAAAAAACGGTGAAAAAACAAACACCACAACAAACACACTATTCACGGAGGTGCGCATGAGTCGTAAGATACCGGCTGTATTAATTCTGCTCGCAACCTGTCTTTTCGCCGCGGGCTTCGGAGTTCATGATGCCCATGCAACGGCGACGCTGCAAATCTATGCCGATTTTCAGATGGTAAACCCGGAACTCCGTTATGTTGAAGCCGGCGACGCGGTTACCTTTTCCGCATCCGGTACATGGTCACCCCGTGAGGGTATCACATGTGGCCCGGATGGCATAGGCGAAACGGCCACAAGCGATTTTTTCCTGCCGGGGTATCCGAAATACTCGCTCTGCCTCATGTTCATGCCATCGAGCTCCTATCAGAATACTACGGTATACTGTATCGGCAGCGGAACAACGATCTGGTTCCCCGAAAAAGGAAGTTTCTACCTCAGAATCAATGATAACAACGATTATTCGGTGAAGCGCACCGGATACGTCACAGTCAATCTCCATTCAGGAGAAGGCGGTTCTTCCGGGGAAGATGTCGCGTGGTCACCCGGCTGGCAGAATCCGGTAACAACTCAGTCGTACCGGACATTTCAGAATTCCGTTTTTACTGAAAAGGTCGAGCCCGTAAAAGTTGAAAAGGAGCGCGAGGCAAAAGGAATAACAAAACCGAACGAGGCTTCTTCCGCGGTGGAGTACGAATTCTTCAAGCTCAACGGGAGCGAAGGCAACAACCTCACCATCAACCTCGGGTACGCCCGTACGAATGACAAACAGACACGGTCGTATGGTGTCAACGCCTATGTGAACAACCTCTCGTTCAAGCACGGCAAAAGTTTCAACAACAGCAATATCAGCCTGTTCGGGAAGCAGACGGTCAAGGAAACCGAAACCTCATCGGTCAGCCTTGGCATGACATTCGACTATCTCCTGCTCGACAATGACATGAGCGATGATGACGGCCTCGGAGTCGGAGCAATGGTGTCCGGAATCAACAAGTTCGGGAAATCCATGGTGTCGTGGGGCGGCATGTACCAGTATGCCAAGCTGGGCAAGTACACCGAACATATCGCCAATGTCGGCGTCATGGGCGGTATTCCGATCGGCGAACTGTTCGCGGTAACCGGCGATATTTTCGGAATCTATAAAATGAGCGCGGATTATGACGGCAATGATGTGGATATCGACGAACCGTTCATGCTCGATATCGGGGTGTACGGGGATTTCTATATCAGCCGCGCGTTCATGATCAACTGCGGGGTGAAAAAAGTCCTGTTTGTCACCGACTATACCTCGACCGAGATTGTCATCGGAGCGAAGTCGAGATTTTAAACGCCGCTGCGGAGCCGCCGTGAAGGAAGTCACGGAGTGAGCTTATGATGAAAGCCGTATCCTGTGTTTCGGGGATGCGGCTTTTTTTTGTCACTATACGTCATATGCGGGATAGATGTATAAAAAGCTACGTTCATCGAATTGATAAAGTGTGCAAGAGGCCCTGAAATTAATTCAGGGCGACGCGAACGCCATCATACCGATTGTTCCGCTTTATCAAGTACCGATCTGATATATGCTTCCAATGTCAGCATGGAGAATGGCTTGGCAACGAATTCTTTCGCCCGCGAAAGAATACCGGAGCGTATTTCTTCAGAATAGTACCCTGACATAACGATAACGGCTACATCCGGTTTTATCGCGAGCATCTTTTCAAACACCGTCTTTCCCAAGATTCCCGGCAAAGTCAAATCAAGCACGACAAGATCAATCATGTGAGCGTTTTTCGAAAAGATATCAATACCGCTGTTACCATCATACGCCAATAGAACCGTGTAACCCTGATGTTTGAGAAATTTTTCAATGAGCGTCGATATGCTTTTTTCATCCTCGACAACAAGAATGGTTTCTTTTCCCTCTGTCATCAAAGAAGGCTGATGTGCTTTCTTTTCACGGGGTGTGTGCACCTCTGATATGTGAGAATGAATCATCATGCCATACTCCTGTTTATGGTTATTGAGAAAAGAGTATCGATACCGTTATCCCTTCTCCTGCGGGAAGTGAAAAGTACCGATTTGACACAACCTGCTGTCCATATGACAGAGCGCCGGAATACTATGACTATTTGTCACTATAAATTGCGATATTTTTTGAAACGAATGATTACATTATTTTATCCATGTCTTTGATTTCACACTACATTACTGAAGACAATGTAATATGATGCTTTCAAAATCAATAAATAATATTTGCAAAATCCGTTCCAAATGATCACATTATCCGCCGGTCTCCTCACCACTACAAAAACGCGCCGAAATGAGTTAAAACTCATCCCGGCGCTGTCGACTTGACCGACTAATAGGCTGTGTGTGGAATGAAGTCATTCTTTCCCGCTGTTCCTCCGGCATTTCTTTATCCTGAAGACAGCGCGGAAAATGATATCAGGTCAGATAGGGAAGGCGCACCTTTTTAACCACGCTGAACAGGACAAATATGCTGAGAAGCATGGCCGGTATAAGATAGAGCCAGTGGTACCAGTCCTGCATGGGACGGCGGACGATGTCCAGAACGAGGAGAATGGTCCAGACTACCGAGGGAATGAAAAAAAGCACCTTGAACCTGAACATTCTTTGAACACGGGTGGAAAGAACCGTTATTCCTCCAATAAGACCTAAAAGGCTGGGAAAGCCGAACAGGTAACCCAGGAGCAGGGAAGTTGTCTCAAATTCCGTGGCATCGGGCCGCCACCAGCCTTTATAGACAGCTTCGAGAAAAAGAGACCCTGAAAAGGTAAGCACATAGCCGCTCAGGAGGACATATACGAGAAGGCTGATCATAAAAAGATAGGCGAATATCCTTGTCCTGACCGCACTTTCCATTCTTTCGCTCAAACGCTCCCTGAATGTTTCACGGGGGAGATTTTCCTGCTGATGGGATTCCGTTGTTTCCATTTCTTTACACCTTCCATTCATTTTTACTGCTGATTTTCTCCATCTCCGGGATGTTCTTCGGAAATTTCCTGCTCTATTCTGTTAATCCGTCTGGAAATATCGCGTGAATCAAACCACACGTATATCAGCCCGTAAAAAACAAGCTGAATTCCCACTCGAGCAATAAAACGCTGGAGAGGGCTGAACAATACAAGATGATCGACGAAAAATTCGGACATGAAAAATCCGAATACAAACAGAACGGTTAAATAGAATACTTCTCTGGTTTTCACCTGTTCTCCGTTTTTATACCCTTCTTTATCCTAACCCGGACGCAGCCTGCACCCCGTCCGGTAATTTCTCCACGGGGACGGCATTAGGACAGAAGCTCCTCACCCGGTCATATATATTCGTTTTCCACTCCCCGAATACCTGCCGTACGAATCAATGTAATAAAAGAGGTTTTGCAAGGCAAGCCCGAGTTACAGGGAATCTCATAAAAGGTTAAGATCAGGCACAAGGCATAAGTGCAAAACCGATTCTCCAGTATGTTCTGTGCCTGAAATCCGCTGTTATCACCCGCCCGGAATGCGGAAGAACGGGTCTGAAAATAATGAAGGACATACCGGGGCGGTCTACCCGTATCACATCCCGTCTCAATTGTTATCATTTGTGAGACGTTAATATCATATTTATATACAATATGATATGATTCATCATATTGATGTTATCGCAATGATGTCTCATCATCTCATTGCCGCCGTCTTAACCGGCAACTGTTCCTGCCAGCCCGAATATTTTGTATATATTGTGTAAATACAATTGGTTATATGTGTTTTAATCATGCTTCGGCGAACGATAAAATAAATTGGCACAAATATTGCTTAATACACTTGCAGAAAATAAATGGTGACGATAATAATCATGATCGATAGATCATTTAACAATGAGGTGAAATTATGAACGATAACAATGAAAAAATCAAACATGCTGCCATGGCTCTCGGCGGTATCACGTACTACATCGCAATGAGCGGCTTTCTGATGCACCATATATCGAAAATCATATTCTAACGGGATGAGGTGAAATTATGAACGATATGACATATAAATACTACGATCTTACAATAGCTGTAAGCGGTTTGATTTACGCGGTCGTATTCTTGAAGTTCTTTGCAGCACAATTCTCCAAAATTCTCTTCTAATATCAATTCCCCACTTCTCTACCCAGGACGTCTCCCCTCAAAAGGAGACGTCTTTTTTTATGTTTAAACAGAATTTATTATGGAGAAAGGAATATCACTGAGAAAAAACTCAGGATATTCTCTCATGTTTCTTCGGTGGTGTTGTCCGTAAAAAGGTCGGGATAGAGGATTCTCTGGCAGTCGGGGCAGATACTGTGTGTAAATTCGGCCTGGGAGTGCTCGCTGATGTATTTTTCAACCTGATTCCAGTATCCCTGATCGTCGCGGATTTTTTTACATGAGGCGCAGATGGGTATCATTCCGCTCAGGGTGTTGATCTGGTCGAGAGCCTGGTCGAGCTGGGAGAAGAGTTTGATATGCTGATATTCGGCCCTTCTCGTCTCGGTGGTATCGACAATCAGACCCTCCATGCCTATAACGATGTCATTCCTGACCACGGGCACGGCGCACAGGGAATGATATCCCACTGCACCGTCATCGCACCGTCTCCTGAACTCGTGATGCACGACCGGTTCGCCCGCCATCACGCGTTCGATCATTTTCTCGGCCTCCGGTATGTCGATTTCCACTACCGTTTCAATGATATGCAGCCCGATGACCTCGTTTCTCGAAACGAAGTGATGCAATCTCACCCAGGCTTCATTGACGTTTTCTATACGGCCGTTACGGTCGATTTTAAAATAGCCGGCCTTGCAGAAATAAATCAGGTTTTTCATGCGTGTTTCCTGATTCCGGAGATCCTGTTTTATATCAGTATACTCGCTTTTTTCATGTTCGAGCTCGTCAACGCGTTTCCGGAGTACTTCGATTTCCTGCAGTAAATCTTTTACCGTTTTTTTCCGTTTTCTTTCCATTGTTTCCTCTGGTATAACCGCCATGAATGCGGGGCGCGAACAGACAATATTCCTTCACCGGGCGTATGGAAAAGACACCTTTTCTCCGGTCTCCCTGAACGATATGGCAATATCCGGAATCATCATATAATCACCTGTGCAATAAGTATCAATCGTATCACATGTATCCGGTGTGGTAGAAAAGCTAAATACATGCCACGAAACATCCCCTGTCCGGGACGGGAACACTATCTCTCTTGTCCGCAGGCAGATACGGACATGAAACATGATTATTCGGGTAACAAGCCGGAATTACCAAGCCTTCTCCGGTTTCTGTTTTGAAACAAAGATGCTCATTTTGAACGTTGTACGCAGATATTATACAATTTTCTCACGAATCCCTCTCCCCGAATATGAGAAGAGGGCGGTGAAAAAGTTTCTTTTTCACGCGCCCCTTATCATCAATCATATCCATTTTCGCTTCAGGGCCGGTTATTGTTTCCCCGGAATCGCTATTACCGGCTCGGGAGAATATAATCGTTCAGGCGGATAGCATCCTTGCCGTCCAGAATTTCCGCTCTGGAGATATGGTCCGACCAGACGCTTGTCAGGTTGATTTTTCCGACCATGGTTTCAGATTCGGAGGCATATACGTTGAACTGATCCCCCGAATTGACGCCATCGGCCGAACCTGCATTGATAGTGACAACACCGTTTTCTATAGAGAGAATCTTGAATTTCTTTTCCTTGAACCATGCGTTGTCAGGCTGTGTAATGGCGTTTTTAATATCTTTCTGAGCATTGTTGAGCGCTTCCACGACCGCCTGGCCCAGCAGGGTGTTGAGAAAACGCTTGGAGCCAAAATCGAGGCTGTCGAGCGACATAAATTCCATGTCGAGCCTTCTCGGTTTGCCGAACAGCTCGAGGCCGAGCCCCCGCGAGTTCTTGTCGTCCTCGCCGCGAGCAGTCGCGATAACCTTGCCGTTGGAAACATTCAAAACACGTACCTGCGAAACAGCCACTGTGGCGGTATAGGACTTATACCCGCCGATCATGGGCTCTCCCCCGCCGGTACGTTTATAGGTGAATTTGTCTATAACGCCGATTATGGCATAATCGGTTTGAAGTTGACGGGCGAAGGATATTATCTCACCGTCGGTTAAAACCTTCTGCTTCTGCTTCGAGTTGGAAAATATACTGAAAACCCGGCTGAAAAAGCCCTTTTTAGCCGGAGGAGCCATAAGCGCCTTCACCGTATCCATCGGAACGACATAGTAATATTCATCCATAAGCATATCGCCGAGCATTGTCGGTACTTCGTAGGTGAGCTTCCACGGTCCTCGGTAACCGGACTCATCGTAGAACGGAAGAAGCACTATCCTCCTCCCCTGACCCTCAACCTGTGATGTAAAAGCGATACAGAGCACCATTATGATTGTACATACTGCCAGTGTTTGTTTCATGGTTACCTCAATACTGAAAACTGCCTGTGTTTGTAAACGGTTTGTAAAACATACAGGGTAGCGCACTGATTTTCGGGCCAAATTCACCTTCCCGAATCAATCGGGTTACGGGAAAGTCATTCCTCGCAGAGATACTTACCGTTCTCGTTTTTTCCTTTGCAGAACAGCGGTTGATCGAAATACGGGCACCGGGTGTTTTCATCCACGGGTCCTTCTCCATAGCCGTTCTCCGCCACTGTGTCACGGGCAGTGAGACCTGTTCCCGCTGCCGCTCCGATGACCGCTGCATCCTTTATAAAATCACGCCTCGTCGGACTCATTGTCCCTCCATGATTCATGTATGCTCGATTATTTCATGATCGACCGTCACACTACATGCAAATAAATATAGAGAAACATGGTAAAAAATCAAGGAGTTTCGGAAAAAGGCCCCCGTGCGACCATGCGCCCCGGGAGAGCGCCTTACTGTACAACTGTAACAGTAATCTGTTCCGGTGTATCCTGTTATAACCATCATAATCTACCCCAGCGCGACATCGAGCGTCATCATCACCGCAAACCCGAACATTGCGCCCATGGTGGCGAAGTCGGTGTTCCCGTTTCGCTGGGATTCCGGGACGACTTCCTCGACAACGACAAAAATCATCGCCCCGGCGGCGAAGGCAAGAGCATAAGGAAGAATGGGCCGCATGATAAAAACGAGCGCCGCACCGAGCACACCGGCGACCGGCTCCACAACACCGGAAAGCTGACCGTACCAGAAGCTTTTCCACTGCGAAAGCCCCTCGCGCCGGAGCGGAATCGAGACAGCGAGACCCTCGGGAAAATTCTGGATGCCGATTCCGAGCGCCAGCGCAATAGCTCCACCGAGCGTGGCTGAAGGTATACCCGCTGCGACCGCGCCGAATGCCACGCCGACAGCAAGACCCTCGGGTATGTTATGGAGCGTAATGGCGAGAACGAGCAGGATGCTCCGGCGCCATGTTGTCCGCGGTCCCTCGGCTTCTTCGGTGGGAAATCCCAGATGAAGGTGAGGTATAATCTTGTCAACCGACCAGAGGAAGAACCCACCCATGAGAAACCCGACAAGCGCGGGAACCCACGAGGGCACATCGAGCTCAGCCGACATCTCGATGGCCGGGGCAAGAAGCGACCAGTAGCTCGCCGCCACCATCACTCCGGCGGCAAATCCGAGGAAACCATCGAGCATCTTCCGGCTCAGCTCCTGACGAACAAACACCACCGCGGCGCCAAGGGCGGTCACTCCATAGGTGAATCCGGTGCCGATAAGGGCCTGCACAACCGGATTCAGGTCTTTCATGAAGTCGAGCATCGTTTCCTCCTTGCGGTCTAAAAAGCTTAGTTCCTTTTCAGCCATTGTCTCGGTATCGGGAAAGAATCGACCCGAATATGGTACAAAAGCCTTTAAAGCGGGAACAGACTAAGGAATTTCCCTCTATCGGGTTGTTTTCCGTGAATATCATCGAAGTACAGGGTATTTACCTGTTAAAATCATTCATTCGGAGTGTAAATCCCAGATGTTTATTGAATCTCATATCATATCCTGCATCGTATATCGTCCGTGATAAGTTACCGAAAACGCTCTATCCTCCCCCGGGATTATGTGGGCTGTGAAAAAGTAATCCGGTAATCCGGTTAAGTCAGCTAACATCATTAATCCCCCTCGGCTTCGCCGTCTCCCCCTTATAAAACAAAGGGGGATGAAAGTGCCCCTAAAGCCGCTCTTCCCTTAACAAGGAGGGATGCCGCAGGCAGGGGGGATCACGTATTATCGGAAAAAATCATCGATTCTTATTTAAAAAAGTTTATTTATGCTTATCAAGCTGGATAACCGGAAAAAGTATTTTTTTCACAAGCCTTTTAAGTCGGCCCCGGGGAAAAAACAATTTTTCATTAACTGTTTGTAGTTTGATATAATTATTTCTATATTACCGTTATGTAAAAATTTTTAACAAATTCCTCATTAATAGCTCATATTATCTTGATGCAAAATGAATAATTTAAAGGAAGGATTGAGGGGAGAAAGAGCGATTGTTTCTTTCTTCCTTTTTCAAAAAATAAACCAATCGATTCTTTTTGCCGTCAAATATATGATTACATGCTGAGTCTTTATATTGTTTCAGACGCGGCAACCGGATATATGGTTCTGTATAAAATGGTTTGATGAATATTTCCCTGTGAAAACATGTCACGATAATCATGGGAAGGAGATTCGTTAACGTGTGTGGAAATATTATGGTTGTAGATGATGAGGAACCAGTGCTTAAAATGGTTCATAAAGCACTGACGAGAGCCGGATACGCATGTGACAGTACCGATGCTGTTTCGTCCGCGCTTGACATGATAAATACCAACGATTACGATATTGTCCTGTCAGATAAAAATATGCCATCGCTCGACCGGTCACATGACGAGGGCGGTATTGAAATCATAGCATATGCAAAAAAACATAATCCCGCCACGGAAGTGATACTCATGACAGGATATGCATCCACGGACAGCGCTGTAAAAGCCCTGCAGCTCGGGGCGGTCGATTATATCATGAAGCCGTTCAGTATCAAGGATCTTCTGGAAAAAATCGCTTTTATCAGATCGTGCCAGACATTTATTAACGCCGAAAACATGATTCCCCTGTACAAGTCGTTCCATGCCGGGCTGCTTGAAATTCTTAATACCGATTGCCATATCGACTATGAAAACCAACAGAGAATCATGACTTTTTTCAACACGAAAATGGAATATATGTTCCGGACTGTTAAAAATTTCGAGCGACTCGTTCTCCAACAGCGCGAAACGATGGGAAATCTTGCATCTCTGTGCGGAGAGCTGCTGACGAATACTCCTCAAACCGACCCGCGGTATCCGGTTTTTGAAAAAATATTCGAGCTGGCATCCATGAGGATTTGATGTTTGAGCTGCATTTCAGTTATGAACAGCCCCGACTCAAACATCGAGGAAATCCATACATTTATTTAAATTCTGCAATGAACTGCACCGCATGGGGTATTATTCCTCCATCGCTTTAGCTCTACGGCTCTATGCTTTACTTCGTGTCCTCCTGAAAGGGTAAGATGCGGGCTGCAACTCCGTTAATTATCTGCCCCGGTACAGGTAAAGACATCATGAATGGGCTTATTTTTACTCCGCATCACACTGCGATCAATTCAATTGATTAAATTCCGTTATTTCTGTACTTTTCGGTTTGTGGCCGACGCATCGAACTGAAAAACACTTGTATACGGGACATGGGATTTCTATTTTGTGATTCAACATAGCTATCTGAGTTTTCACTATAAAAAATCTGTCCGGGAGAGCTCTGTATGAAAAACGGAAAATGGTGTTTGATATCGGCATTATGTGTATTCGCGGCATCGTATCTCATGGGAACATCAATCGCTCAGACCGGGAATAATAACGGCCCGGTTGTGACAATTGCCTCCTTCAAAGGCGTCCCCACGGTATTCGTCGACGGTGTGCCGCATTCGGGCATGACGTATATGACCTATAACCCCCAGGAACGGTTTTTCAATGATTTCGGCAAGGCAGGCGTCAATTTCGTCTCCTTCTTCACGACAGCGAATCAGATACCGGGTGTGCCCAAACCGGTCTGGGTCAGCAGAGACTCGTTCGATTTCAGCGAGATGGACACCATCATGAATTTTATCTACCGCGCCAATCATGATGCGCTCATTTTCCCCAGGGTTTATCTCTTTTCGCCTCCCTGGTGGAACGACGAACATCCCGACGAGCTGATGCGCTATCATGACGGAACGACGGTGAAACCGATTCGCCGGAATCCGGGAGGCACGGCTCTCCCCTCCTGGGCATCGGAGATATGGCGCGAAGATACCGCATACTGTCTGCGGCGCATGATCGAACACATAAAAAGTCAACCCTACGGTCACCGCGTCGTGGGATATCACCTCGCTTCCGGCGGTACGGACGAATGGTACTATTACCCGAATTACGAATGGTTTTTCAGCAACAAGGTCATGGATAATTTCCTCGATTACAGTATACCGCAAACGAAAGCGTTCCGTAAATGGCTCAAGGAAAAATACGGTACCGACGCAGCGCTTCGTGCGGCATGGCACAATAAAACCGTCACGCTCGAAACGGCGGAAATCGCATCAAAGCGTGACAAGCTGAATACCGATCTGCATGTCTTTTACGATCCGGCGCACAGCCAGAATGTGATCGATACCTATGAATTCGAAGCGTTCATCGTTGCCGACACCATCGAATACTTCTGCCGTGTGGTAAAAGAAGCGACAGACGGGCAGGCGTTCACGGGGGCATTTTACGGGTATGTCACCGGCGCGGTTGACAAGGTGTATATTGCAACGCACCACTTGCTTCAGAGTCCATATATCGATTTTATCACTTCGCCTTCCGCATACCAGTTCAGGGAAGCGGGTTCAGGATACAGCACGAACAGGGGCTGCCTCACGTCGGTTGCCCTGCACGGCAAGCTGTGGTGGGATGAAAACGATTACAGAACATATCTGACACCGGGGAAAAGCGAGATCGAGGGATGGTCTCCCGATTTGCACTCCACCGAAATGCTGCAGCTCCGTCAGCTCGCAAACCAGATAACGAACGCCTCGGCTGGCTGGTGGTTCGACATGGGCGGCGGCTGGTTCGATTCGCCGGAAGCCATGGCGATGATAAAAAAGCTGAACGACATAGCCGAACGAAGCGTACAGTGTGACCGCACATCGGTCAGTGAAATCGCCGTTGTCGTGGACGAAAAAAGCCTGGCGGACATCGAGCTCGGAGGTAATCTCTACCGTCCCCTCATCATGGATCAGCGTCTCCCGGTCGGCAGAATCGGCGCACCGGCGGACTGGATTCTTCTCGATGATCTGGCGGCCGCACCCTCATACAAGATGTATGTCTTTCTGAATGCCTTCCGGGTGACCGAAGAACAGAAACGGGCGATCAGGCAGCTTCCTTCACGGGGCGCCAAGGCCATCGTATGGGTTTATGCGCCGGGACTTGTGAACAGTACGCTCGATGCGTCGGGAAGCATCGAGCTGACGGGATTGAATCTGAAACTGCTTCCCGACAGGGGACCGCTGTTCGTGGAAGTGAATGACGAAGGCGCGGCTTTTCTCCCGGGCGTGCGTGAAAAGCTCATGTACGGCACACCGAACCGTGTGGGACCCTTTGTTATCGGCGACGACTCATCGGCTGATGTACTGGGCACGATGTACGGCACAGATGCGCCGGGGCTCATCATGAAAACCATCGATAATGTCGAGGTATATTTTTCTTCTGCGCCCCTGCTGCCGGAATCCCTTCTCAGAGGCATCGCAGTGAGAGCCGGTGTCCACCTGTATTCGTTCAACGACGATATTCTCTATGTCAACGCATCCTTTATCGGCATACATACACCACGTTCGGGGAAACGAACGCTGCGGCTCCCCCGGAAAACCGACCTGTACGACGTTTATAACGACCGTGTTGTCGCGGAACAGGCCACAACAGTAACACTTGACCTGCCCGCGCGGCAAACCGCCCTCTTTTTCATGGGCAGCGAGAAGGAATGGCGTTCTCTGGGCCATTGATCCTTCCGTGAAAGGAGCTTATTTCACTGCCACATCCCAGATTTTCGACATCCTGGCTTTACCGTCCGGCCCCTCGACGGTGAGGACGACGATATAGGAATACGGGTATGTGTTACCGTCACGGTAGGAACCGGGCGCTTCGTACCGGTGAACGGGATGCTGTTCCGTCGATACTGTTCCGTCGCCGAAATCCCAATGCCATGAACGGATATTCCCGGTTGATTCGTCTTTGAACGCGACAAGCCGCCGATCCTGATCGACAACTGTGAACGACCAGCCCGCCGTAATGGCCGGTTTGAAACGCTCCTCGAGGGGCATGAGCCGGAAAGCGACGAGCGCGGAGGCATCTCCGTACACCCTCGTATTGTGCGACAGGTTCCAGAATGCCCCTTTACGGTTCACGGAAGGATCATCCCGGTCGAGTATCGCCCAGGAGAAACCGATAATCTTGTTTTCCTCCAGTTTGGACACGACCGAGCGTGACGGCCCTTCGTAGGCGGCGTAATCGAACGGTGTAATCCAGCATTCCAGCACAAGCCTGCCGCTTTCCCCGTGCTTGAAATTATACGAATACACCGCATTGGCCCACGGCAAGTCCGCTATCCAGGGCTGGCAGCCCCATGCGAGCGTCCAGTTCTTCCCTTCCGCCGGTGTGAAGATATGGTAGTTCTGGGCATGGACTCCATGGAACAGATATCCCGCCCATGTGTTGACATCGAGATCGTCACTGAAATTCGCGATCAGCGGTCCGCCCGAAAGGTCTGCATCCACCACGATCTCAAAGATGTCGCCGGTAAGGCCCGGATCCTTGAAATCCCAGTAATCGTCATAAGCCTCGTACAGGATGTACAGTCGATCCAGCCCTTTCACCCAGCCGAGCTTCACTTTGATATCGAGGTTTTTCGGATCGGGTTTGTTGCCGTTCACCGTATCCATGAGCTCGCCGGTTCCGATTGCATAATCGTCCGGCACCATGTCCCAGTCGTCCGTTTTGCCGTCGATACGCGGTATCATGTTCCGGGGGAACTGGAAAATCTTGTATTCCACACCCGGACGTTCGAGGGCGCCTGCACGCTCCGTCACCACACAGCAGGCCAGAACGGCAAACATTCCGATCGCCATCAATCGTTTCATGTATGCTCCTCACCTTCGGAAATTTTCATCATTTGACCAATTCAATGGATTATAAATAATATATTTACGAATATTTTCCCTGTCTATATCGTTCCGAATGATATGATCATAGTAATTTCTTTGCCAAACCAACAAATCCTCCACATTCCGCTGTTTATTTATACGTTTTGATGAATTCATTTTGAAATACCCAATTATTTTGGGCAGTAGCATGTTTCGCCGATATACTTTCCTATCTCTGATCGTTTGTCGTTTCTGTTGTAGGGGCAATTCATGAATTGCCCTTATGTATTGATCGTTTTCGATGAATAAACTGCAATGAATATGATTCGTCGTTAACATATTCATCAGCCGCCACACTGTTTGGTATTTGTTCCCCCCTCAGAACAGCGCGGTAAATACGCGGAGGGGATTGTTTCCCGGCTCGGAGAGGAATCTCTGCTCCTCTTTGTCGAGGATGCCCCCCGAACGGTCGAGATACTCAACCCGTACCGTGTGAGAGTCGGGCAGCACCGGGACACGGGCGATGTAGACACTGCCGGGGATGGCGAGCGAACACCGTGTGTCGGCATGTTCGAGGAGCTCGTTGGCGAGAAGGTCGAGGCCGATTTCGAGAGCATCGATCTGGTACTTGAGCGATTTTGCGTCATCGCTGTCCTTGCCTTTGTCTTCCACCGCTTTATCGTACTTCTCGCGGAGTTTTTTGAGGGATTTCTCCTTCACCTCGCGCATGGCAAGATACCGCACCGAAACGCGGGCAATGGTCTTCATGTAAATGAACGAGCGTTTGTCATTGAAGGCGTTCTCACCGATGTGGTTGTAATCGGCCGCCAGCTCCATGGGGTATGGGTCCCCGCCGTCGATACGAAGCTGCACGGAGGCTATGGAGCTTGCCCGGCGCTTGATTTCGGGTAAGGCAACCTTTACCACGTAATCGACCCCTTTATCGGTGAAATGGGCGCTGATCACCGTTTCGGTCTTTTTCGGCCCCTTGCCGGTAAACGCAACCACAATCATGCTGTTCCCGATGAACGCGGCGGAAGAATCAGGATCGGCCCTCATGGAAATTTCGGGGTCCGCCTGAGCGAGGGAATCGGCAAGGGACTGGAATCCGAAACCGGGATCGATCCCTCCCGCACGGGACGCTCCGACAAGCGCTTTTGTCAGGTACGCGGGCCTCACGGGGAAAAACCGTCCGCCATAACCGTTATACGCGAGCTTGTAGGACACCACCGCATCGTTGTAGTTCCCGGAGGCCTCGAAGAGCATCCCGGCAAGGTAATGGGCGAACGCATCGTCGCTGTACTTGTTTTTTCCCTCGTAAGCCTGCGATATGACACCGAGACGCTGCTCGCTGCGTCGGCTTTCGACAAGGGCGCCCTCGATGTCGCCATTGGCAGCAAACGCCATCGATGCGGCTGTTCCCGCAAAGGTCACCTCGTAATCCTCGCCGTAATAGGGCAAAGCAAGGTCGTTGGTAAGCACCGAGAGGACATTGGCGGTGACGCTTTTCGTGTAGTATTCCTCCGCCTTGTCTCCCACCTTGATGAGCCTGTTCGTACTCTCCCTGTAATCGCCCTTGTATACCGTGGCGATACCGGAATCCAGATTGCGGAGCAGCTCGTTTCTCGAGGATTTGTACCAGGGATTCTTTGAAACTCCGGATATAAACATGTCGTAGTCCCTGACCAGGAGCGCCTGTTCGAGACCTTCGGTTTCACGATGCGGTTCTCTGTTCTGCATGAAGCACACGGGAGCGAAATCGGTGAGAAGAAACAGGAGGGAACCGCAGATGAACAACTGCGCGGGTGCGGACGAGGAATGACGTGCACGGAATCCGAGCGCCGTGACTGCGGAAGACACGATACACCCCGGCAGACGACCGATCCGGTTTACCGCTTTGAGTATCCATGAACCGAATGTGTTCATTGGTTTTTTACCCTGTGTGGGATGATGTATACTCCCGGCATAATCCCCTGCCGGTGCGAGCATGCGCGCTGTAACCGGTTTTCCCTCCGAGCGGGCCATGACATCACTCCGGATACGGGGGCAGTATGCTTGGGCTTCTCTCCCGGATCAGAGCTTCAGTTTCTTGCGGTTGATAAGCTTTTTGATCTTTTCCTGCCCGGCCCAGACCTTGAGATTCTTTTCGACATTCACGAGGTACATGTCTATCTGGTAGGATACCGCTTTCTCTCCGCCCACCTCGTCGACAAAGGTGCTGATGGTCCCGAAGAGCATGAAATCGGCGCCGATTTCCTTCCCGAAATCCTTGATCGTATCGTCGGAGGCGTTCTGGAGCTGGTCGAGCCGCTCTCTACGGGTTTCGTCACGGTCGGCGGCGCCGGCAACGAAGGAGATTTTACCCGAGTTTATCAGCTCGCGCTCGATATCCGCCGTAAACGCGCCGGCATTGATGTGTTCGGTGGTGTTGTTTTTGATCCTGCCGACCATGACAACCGGATTGTCGGGTTTTCCGGCGAACCATTCGGCGAGCCAGGGCCGATCGAGCATATCCTTGATCATCTTCTGCGAAACAAGCCGCGAATCGGTGTCGTTCCATTTCCCCGACAAATCGGTCACTTTCCCGCTATCGACACGGGTCACTTTCGGTTTAGACCCGCACCCGGACAGAACCGGCATGAAGAGCAGCACAATGGCGAGGGCTGAAAACCATGGTATCAGTCGTTTCATGGTTCCTCCGATGGTATGGGATATATTCCCGAAAAAAGGGATAGTTCAAACAGCGAGCCCGGATTATTCATGAAAACATTCCACCACTAAAACACAAAGACACAAATAGATATAAGAATTTTTTTATACTATATTTAGCAACTATTAACCGTTTATATTCAATAATAGTATAAAGACCAAATCCGCGAAAATCCGTTCGATCCGCGAAAATCCGCGTCCAATTATATCTTGTGAATAGATCGAGTGAGATGACTGTAATGTATATCATTCCGCGATTTTCTGCAACCATGTACCATGTGAATATATGTGCTGACTGTATAAGAGTGAAGAAAAAAAACAGGAAAATCCACGGTTTTTTTTTACATATTCTTTCCCTCGCCGGATTCGGAGTTGCTTCGACCGGAATACTGTTTCATTTTCCCGAAAGAGATGGTATTTTCTTATCGGTATGGTGCGGTGACAGGCAAATCCCGGAAGAATCGGGCAGTCTTCCCGCAATCATGAACCCCTTCCCCCTGTCAGGCAGTGACTGTCAATTCACAGCAAGGAGGCGCCATTGTGCCGGTATCGCTCAATTACCTCGCATCCCATTCGCGGAACCTCGAATCGCTCCTCCAGACCTACCGTCAGATAAACCTGACCATCCAGTCGGTGTTCTTCGTCCTCGGTACATTCCTGCTGTCACGGATACTGGAGACGGAATCGAAAGAGATATGCCTCTACCTCGAAGTGCTGCTCATATCCCTCACCCTCTTCTCAACTATCGTCATGACAAAGTTTCAAAAGGTCATCACAGCCCGCGGGGACGATGTCACCTGGTGGCACCGTAAAATTGTCCGGGCGGAACAGGAGCTGCCCCGCGGCGAGCAAACATTCACCGAGTTCAAAATCTACCAGAGCCGCGATGTATTGAGCGACAGCGAGGTAGCCCGCTTCCACGATCCGGGAGTTACAGTCACCGACGAAGAGATCGATAAGCTCCTCCACACCGACCTCGACCATATCAGGAATGTCATAAACAGTTATATACTCAGGGGATTGCGTCTCCTGTGGATTATTCTTAATTTGATCAGCCTCGGCGCCTGTTTCTACAAAAACGTCATCATGTGAAAAAAGACAGGCATAAGTGATAAGGCAGAAGGCATTAAAGACAGGCACAAGGCACAAGGCATAAGGGAAAAAGATAAAGACAGGCATAAGGGAGCGGCTCCCCCTTTCTTTTATAAGGGGGACACGGCGAAGCCGAGGGGGATCGATCATGTTAGCTGATTTAACTGGATAACCGAATAAAACAAATCCGCTAAAATCCTCGTTCAATTACATTTTGAGAACAGAACGGGAAAGAGTCGCATTTTTTTCTTGAACTGCACCACTCAATACTATATTATGTGACGAGTACAGGTATGAACACTGTTTCCGCGGGACAACCGATGCCATGACATTCCCTCTGAAGGCGCACCACAAGCCGGTAAAGGACTATTACACCGCGCTCGAAACGTATGCGAGGCTCGGCTTCGGGAACGAAGGCGCGGTCAGAAGCGCATTCGCCGAGCTGCTCCGCCATGTCGCCCGCGCATACCATCTCACCCTCATCGAGGAATTCAAGGTCGAGCGCAACGGCTCCCACATTTTCACCGACGGCGGCCTCGTGGACGATTTCAGGCTCGTGCACGGCTACTGGGAGGCGAAAGACACCGGGGACGACCTCGACCGTGAAATAGAGCTCAAGCTCAAAAAAGGCTACCCCCGCACGAACATCATCTTTCAGGCGCCCGGGCGCGCGGTTGTCATCCAGAACGGCACGGAAGTGTTCGATTCGCCGCTCGACGACCCGGAAAACCTCATCGAGGCGCTGCGGGTCTTCTTCGTCTACCGGCGGCCCGAGATCGAGGAGTGGCGCACCGCGGTGGACGAGTTCAGCGTCATGGTGCGCCAGCTTGCCGAGACGGTGCTCGGGCTCATCGAGGAAGAACGCCGGACGAACAGAGAATTCGTCGCGGCATACGCGAATTTTTCGTTTTTGTGCAAACGGTCGATCAACCCGAACCTGTCGGACGCCGCCATCGAGGAAATGCTTATCCAGCACCTCCTCACCGCGCGCATTTTCTCGAAGATTTTCAACAATCCCGAATTCGTGCAGAAAAACATCATCGCCGCCGAGATCGAAAAGGTCATCAGCGCCCTCACCGTGCACCACTTCAGCCGCGGCGACTTCCTCAGGCCGCTCGATCCCTTCTACGCCGCCATCGAAAGAACCGCCGCTACCATCGAGGACTACACGCAGAAACAGGATTTCCTCAACACCGTCTACGAAAAGTTCTTCCAGGGATTCTCGGTCAGAGTAGCCGACACGCACGGTATCGTGTACACCCCGCAGCCCGTGGTGAACTTCATCGTCAACTCGGTCGAGGACATCCTCAGCCGCGAATTCGGACGTTCCCTGTCCGACCGCGACGTCCATATCCTCGACCCGTTCGTCGGCACGGGGAACTTCATCATCCATGTCATGCGGAAGATCAGGAAAACCGAGCTGCCGTACAAGTACGCCAACGAGCTCCACTGTAACGAGGTCATGCTCCTGCCCTACTACATCGCCTCGATGAACATCGAGCACGAGTACTACACCGCCACGGGGGATTACCGGCCCTTCGACGGCATCTGCCTCGTGGACACCTTCGAGCTCGCGGAAGGGCAGCAGGCGGAGCTGTTCACCGAACAGAACACTCAGCGGGTACAGCGCGAGAAAAGCGCGTCCATTTTCGTCATCCTCGGCAATCCGCCTTACAACGCCAAACAGGTCAACGAGAACGACAACAACAAAAACCGGAAGTACAAAATTGTCGACGAACGTGTGAAGGACACCTATGCAAAGGACTCGTCGGCCACAAACAAAAACGCCCTTTCGGACGCGTACATCAAGGCGTTCCGCTGGGCTTCCGACCGCATCGGCAGCGAGGGGATCGTCGCGTTCGTGTCCAACAACAGCTTCATCGACGGGTATGCGCTCGACGGGTTCAGGAAAAGCATACAGAAGGAATTCAGCACGATTTACATTATCGATCTGGGTGGTAATGTCAGAAAAAACCCGAAATTATCGGGCACGACTCACAATGTATTCGGGATACAGGTCGGCGTAAGCATCAACATTCTGGTTAAAAGAACGATAAAAAGTCAACCGACGGCAATCTTTTATTCACGAACCGATGAATTCTGGCGTAAAGAGCGGAAATACGAATATCTGGACGAAAAAATAACGTACAACAATCTCGAATGGCAAACCATAACACCCGACAAAAACCACACATGGCTGACCTCGGAACTGCATGATGATTTTGCAGGATTTCTCCCCATGGGGACGAAGGAAGGAAAACGGGCGGACGATACCGGAGCGGAAACCATTTTCAAAAACTACGGGCGTGGAGTTGCAACGACACGTGACACCTGGGCGTACAATTTCGACCGCGAAAAACTCGCCGTTAACATAAAGCGCTGCATCGATACATACAACGATCATGTTCTCCGATGGCAGGAAAAAGATAAAAACGTCACTATAGATGATTTTGTCGAATATGACGATACTAAACTAAACTGGTCAGAAAGTTTGAAAAATCTTCTTAAAAGAGGACATCGCATAGACTATGAAGAAAATAATATTCGTCTGTCATTATACAGACCCTTTACAAAATCATATCTTTATTATGATAAATACCTGAATGAACGCAGGTATCAGTTCCCTCATATTTACCCGAC
>JAJFUH010000036.1 GCA_021372535.1 bacterium | reverse complement strand
GAAGAACGATATTCAATTTTTCGCGCGATTCGGGCAGCGGTGACGTTTTTCTTCTGTAGAGCATACCAGCAAGGTCCATGGACGCAAGGAAACGTGCGCCAAAAGGAAGCCCTGCCTGGAGCGCAGAATAAACTCCCTCTTCATTCGATGTATTCCCAAAAGAGGAAAACCCGCTTGAGTGCAGCGACCAGTACCCTGTGCTGTAATGTCTGAACAACACGGAACTCTTTATATTTTTTTGTGTTACTGTAACTCCACCGATATATGCATGTTCTCCGCCATCCATATAAACGAGCTCTCCGAATACGGTTCCCGGGCCATGCGAAAATGAGCCGTCAAACGAAACATGACGGAATACCGAGCCTTCGGGATCGTAGTAATATTCCTCGCCTTCCTTACGGGCAAGCGAGGGATTGTAATCCGAAACCACGCCCGCGACAGCGCAGATAAGCCTCTCATATGGAGTGAATACAACCCGTGCGGCATGTATTTTTTCCGTCAGATTATTGTGCACGCTTCCCGCAAGATGGTAGCCGGTGTCACGGATCGTTATGGCTTTCCCTTCTCCGTCAAGCGTCGCATCGAGGCGCCGGACCGATGTCCATGCATGAACGGTAAACAGCTTTCTTTTCACCGATACATACCCGCCACGCAGAAAACGTGTTTCCTCAAACGAGGTGTTGACCACATTCTCCGGGTCGCGGAGCAAGATGCTTGCGCCGTTTCCATAGACACGGCCATACCGTGAAAACAGGAGTCCCTGGGCAAATCCGGGGCGAAAATCCCCGATGACCACACGTGTTCGGCCCTGGTCGAGATTAAGTTCGACACTGCCGGAAAACAGGTCGAAGGCTTCCGGCTCCCCGGGATCGCGTTCACCGAGCACTGTAAACCGTATTCTGTGCCCGTTTTGAGCCTCCAATCGGGTATAATATCTGCTTTCTGGAAATGTTGCATCTTCAGGATTGTATATGATACCCTGTCGCAGAGAGCCGGAAAAATCACGGATGGACAACGGCATCTGCGGCAGTGTGTAATATGCAAGCACTGCATATTCCATGGGGGACAATCCGGGAATGTCCTCGATGTGTGATTGAACATATGAAAATGAGAGGGAATCACGGGCGGCGATGACCGTGCGGGCGGATTCGGCAGTAAAAAAGGGGAGTTCAAGAAACGAATCCATAGAAGCTTTAGCGAGATTGAAGGAAGGCGGCAGGTCGGAACAGACGGATTCTATGTCGACATCGTCATCGAGGAATCCGTTCATATCGAGCGCATTGAGATACCGGGATCGAGCAGAAGCAATGACTGCAACCAGAAAAGCCCAACATAAAAGGCGTTTCATATTCATTATGCATATACCCGGAGATTGCCGGTACTGTCATTCACCCGAAACCGGTGATTTATGAGGTATTCTGATATAGGTACCGTTCTGTATTTTTATAAAATCGACTGCGATGTTGGTCCGGCGTTCGGGATCGATGGTGATCATTGATGATAAGCCTTTGTATTCCCGCAGCGATTGAAGAGCGGTGCGGATATCTTCCGGGTTTCGGGCGCCGTTTGCAAGACACTCGAGAACGATCGCCAGCGCGTCATATCCTTTCAATGATATAATATCACTGACAGTACTGCTGTAATCGCTTCCAAAGGCACCGAAATAATCGCCGCCCGCCGATACGATATACGAACCGTCCACAGCGTTTCCGCCTTCCTCGGCGATGTTTTCACTGCTCCATCCCGAATCACCCAGAAGAATGGTGCTGATATTATACTCGATGATATGCTGGGCAATCAGGATAGCGTCGAACGCAAGAGCGGAAACAAGAATACCGTCGATGGTATGTATCGGGACAAGACGCTGGGGACCGTACAGAGCGGGATCGAGCTTAACGATTATCGTATCGGGAAAAGCGCTTCCGTTGTCGATAACGATCGTGCTTTCGGGAAGCGCGTGGGATTCCGGGGCGTTATCGCGGAAACTCATGATAACCGGATTCATGTCCTGAAGCGCTATGTTCTGGTCGACAAGGGCGGTTTTGATGACACGGGCGCCTCGCTGCATAACCTCGCTCCCGAATTTTTCGGAAACTTCTTCGCCCCAGTCATCCTTGGTTGCGATTATGCCGACGGTGGAAAAACCGAGCGTGTTCACGGCAAAATCGGCCAGTGCTTCCGCCTGAACGGATGGATTCAGATTCAACTGGAAAACATAATCGCCGATTTCGGTCAAGCCGCTGTTCTGGGCGGTCGGGGCAACAAAAGGGATATGCGATGCATTTGCCTCGACAGCTGCGGTAACCGTGGACTCCCCGTAGACAGGACCGATAATGGCTACAACACCCTCCTCAATGAGTGCACGTGTTTTGAGAACGGCGGTGATCTGGTCTGATTCGGTGTCCTCGACGACAAGGCTGACCGAGTCGCCCAGGGCATTCTTTTCATCGAATGCCGCTTTCACACCCTTCAGGAGGAGTTCGCCCTGCTGCGAGTAAACACCGGTGAGCGGGGCAAGAAGCCCTATTCTGAGAACGGTTTCCATTCCCTGTGGCGGGGGTACGGATTGCGTTTCCGGCCCGGTATCGAGGGTAAAAGAAGACCGGTTGTCGCCGGTATCGAATGGTTCTGCCTGATCGAGGTCGGATTCCTTGATGCCACGTTCGCTGAGCGCGGCCGTAAACGTATCCGAATCGACAGCAGGCTGAATCACAAAGCGCAAGGCCCGGAGCGAGTGCTTTTTCACATTTTCATCATGCGAATCGGCGGCGAGACGGGTGAGTATATCGAGCGCTTCCTGCAGCTTGTTCTGACGGAAATAACAAGCGCTGATAATATAATCGGTCCACTCGGCATACCCGCTTTTCGGGTACAGACGTTTCAGGTCAGAAGCGACCGAGACCGCCTGGTCGAAATCGCCAATATTGTAATATGTCTTGGAAAGAAGCATGTAGGAATGAGTGATACGGGGGGATGTTTTGTATTTTTCCACAATTTCGGAAAAATCGAGACGAGCGGAAACATACTTCCCCTGATTGAATCTCACGAGCCCGCGTCTGAAAAGTGCTTCGGCAGTACCGTTATCGGCTCCGGCATTGCCCCCGGCCACCAGGATCAGGGTCAAGGCAATCACCGTGCACATCGCTTTTCTGGCGTAAAATTTGAGCATATGAACAACAATCACAGGTTGAAGTCACCGAAATCCTCAGGATTGATATTCCTGAGACGTTTTTTCAAATCGAGCGGTAAAAATGTATCAGCCTCATCATCGGGGTCTTCGGCATTCGGCGAAAGCTCGATCATCGACTCATCGAGTTCTTCCGAAATATAGATTGGAGCTTTCATTTTCAGCGCCATAGCGATTGAATCGGATGGTCTCGCATCGATCTCGATTATAGCGTTTTCGGAAGCCTTGATATAAAATTTTGCATAAAATGTGTTGTCTTTCAACGAGCTCACGACAACTTTCTGAACTATTGCATCAAGCCCGTTCAAGACCGACTTAAGAAGATCATGCGTCAAAGGCCTCTTGTACGAGACACCGGAAAGCTCAAGGGCAATGGCGCCTGCCTCGCTCGGTCCGATCCAGATAGTCAGAAAACGGTTTCCCGTCCGTTCTTTCAAAAGAACGACCGGAGCATTGGAAAGCGTATCGTACGCCAGCCCCGATACAAATACCTCAATCATGAAGCCGAATCCTGCTGTAATGTTTTATGCTGAGGATTGCGAAATATTATTCCTTGACAACCCAGACTTTTATACGTGCTTCGATAGCCGCGCCGAGATCAACCCCGACTTCATACACGCCGAGTTCCTTGATCGGTTCCGCAATGTTGATCTTCCGGTGATTGCATTCATATCCCTTTTCTTTCAGGAGATCG
This sequence comes from bacterium, assembly GCA_021372535.1. NCBI lineage: Bacteria > bacterium. The sequence continues at coordinate 80,741 of JAJFUH010000036.1, read as the reverse complement.
GCAATCGTATGGGTAGTGACGGAACCGAACAGTTTGCCGTCATCACCGACTTTAACCGCGGCGGTAAGAGAGATTTTCTCGATCTCTTTTTTAAACTGTTCGGCTTCGATGCGGATTTTCTCCTGCTCTTTGGCCTTAAAGACTTTTTCGTGCTCGTACACTTTAAGGTTGCTGTCCGTAGACAGGTATGCGAATCCCCGGGGAACAAGATAATTACGGGCATACCCGGGTTTTACCTCGATAATCTGGCCTGCACGGCCTTTCCCTTTTACATCTTCTCTAAGAATCACTTTCATCTTTGTTTTCCTCTTCTTCACCGTTTGTCTGCGTTGAGAACGGTAATGATCTCAGATTGAACCAATTATCAATAATACCGGTAAAAATCAAAATAACAAACGAAAATGTTATCGTTACAAAAAAGATCAGCCAGAAAAACACACGCGGGAAACGCCCCATGGATACCCTGTTCATGAAATGCATGACAACCGCAAGCCCTTGAATCCCATATAAAAACGCCATGATAAACAACAGATTGAGAGCGACCGGCAACAAGGGTTTGAACTCCCCCAGATACAATCCGAGGCCCAGAATAAAAAGCCAGACCGCGTGAAACGGCAGAGCAAATGCATACAGCGGTGGTACCGGCTCAGGTTCCTCCCTGAGCCTCACCATCAACCATCGCGCGCCAAGAAACGACAGCCAGGATACGACAAGGGACCCCAGAAAGAGTATCCCAAGACTGACCCGGAAAAAGAATTTGAACAGGTACAGGGCATTTTCAACAGCATTGACCGCATCATCATTCGACATGAACGCCTTATACATCTCGAGCGATTCATTCCTGATATCATCGAGCACATCCGCGGGAACGCCGCCGGCAATCAGGGGAAATCCGAACGCAACGGCCAGTACGAAACCAGGAAGCGCAACCGCGGCAAGTCTCCCGGTAAATCTGCCGCCGAACCATGCCGATTCACCGAGAACCACACCCATCAAGGCAGTTTTAAGGAAAATCACCGAAGTTACCGAGAATCCGGGATATGCCATGAACAGGGAAACCGCCGTTCCGATGAGCGTATACACAGCCCCCATGCCCCATGAGTACTTGCGGCTCAGTACTGCGGCAAGCACGATAAACGGGATTTCAATGGGCCCGATGCTCAGGAATTCAACGACGTAATGTGCGGCATCGATATCGCCCACAATCCAGGTGAAAAGAGCCCCGGCTGACACTCCTGCGCCCAATGATACTATGAGCTGGTTTAAACGATTCGAGTATACCATTCAGATCCCTGTCTCACCGCTCGATGTACGAATCAATTTATCCGTATATTATCGAATGCTCTCGGACGTAAACGGTAAAATCGCCATGTACCGCGCCCGCTTGATCGCCGTATTTATTTTACGCTGGTGTTTGGCACATGTTCCGGTCATACGTCGCGGTATTATTTTCCCCCGCTCGGTAATATATGCACGCCATTTTCTTTCATTCTTGTAATTAAAATCACGGTCCTTGTTCTCACAGAACCTGCATACCTTCACTTTTGTCTTCAGCACTATTCCACCTCCTTGGTATCGTCGGCATCATCATTTTCATCCGGTTCGTTATCATCGGAATCAGAATCGCCATCCAAAGCTTCTTCCCCACTCTCGTCATTCTCATCATCCCCGTCAATAGCCTCATCATCGGACAACTCGTCGATGGTATCGGTTTCCTCTTCGGGTAATTCTTCCGGCAGTTCGATTTCATCTTCCGCAATCGCAACGGATTCCGCAGCCACCGTTCCACTGGCCGGCGCTATGGTCTCGTCCCTGATGTAATCGGGGTGTTTCCCATCGGTCACAAGGGTCATGAACCGGAGAATACTTTCGTTGAGCTTCAATTCGTTTTCAAACGGCTTGATCATGGAAGGATCGGCGCTGTAATAAAATATGACATAATAACCATGGGTGCGTTTCTTGACCACATAGGCCAATTCACGCTGTCCCCACCGTACAATTCGGATGATTTCGGCACCCAATTTTTTCAGTGAAGCCTCGAATTTTCCGATCAGCGCTTCACGCTGCGTCTGATCGAACGTACCATCGATAATAAATGTGGTATCGTATTTTCTCATTATTTCCTCCCTCCGGACACCGGCTCATCCCGATCCAGGGCTGGATGGCGATGAGCAGGGATACATGATTGAAAAAATTATTATTGCGGGCCCGGCCGCTGGTGCATGAACCAGGCCCGTTATATTATGATGTAACTTAAAAAAGCTCTATATAATAATACCGGGTACTCCTCAGGATTACTGTGAAAGAACCGTCCGTTATTTCCCCAGATGAAGAAGCAGCGGAGCCAGAACCAGCGAAACCACGCTCATGAGCTTGATGAGAATGTTCATGGCAGGACCGCTTGTATCCTTGAACGGATCGCCGATGGTATCGCCGACAACCGCGGCTTTATGAGCCGGGGAACCCTTGCCGCCATGAAGACCCGCTTCGATCGTTTTCTTGGCGTTGTCCCATGCGCCTCCGGCATTCGCCATAAAGAGCGCCATGAGAACACCGGTCACCGTCGCGCCGCCGAGGAATCCGCCAAGCGCGGCACTGCCGATGATCAAACCAACGAGAATGGGAGCGATAACCGCCGTAAGCCCCGGAAGGAGCATCTCGACGAGCGCGGCTTTTGTCGAAATCTGCACGCACTTCGCGGTATCGGGTTTTGCTTTGCCTTCCATAAGCCCGGGTATTTCACGGAACTGACGGCGGACTTCCTCGACCATCTTAAAGGCTGCCTTGCCGACTGAACGCATGGTGGAGGAAGCGACAAAGAACGGAAGACATCCGCCCAGAAACAGGCCGATAACGACTTGTGTATTGAGAAGGTCGATACTGGTGATCTGCGCCGCCGAAGCAAACGCCGCAAACAGAGTGAGCGCGGTCAGAGCGGCGGAACCGATGGCGAAGCCTTTCCCCATTGCCGCCGTGGTGTTTCCGAGGGAATCGAGCTTGTCGGTAATGGCGCGGGTTTCAGGCCCGAGACCGCTCATTTCGGAAATTCCTCCGGCATTATCGGCGATAGGACCATAAGCATCAACGGTCATGGTGACACCGACAGTCGCAAGCATGCCGACCGCCGCAATACCGATGCCGTAAAGACCCGCAGACTGATAAGAAACGTATATGGCTATACAGAGAACGATAACGGGAGCTATGGTGGATTCCATACCGATGGAAAGACCGGTAATCACATTAGTTGCAGGTCCGGTCAACGATGCATCGGCGATTTTCCGTATCGGATTCCCGCCGGTATAGTACTCGGTTATAAGTCCGATGATGATACCGGCAATTGTCCCGGAGACAATCGCCCAGAACGGGCCGCTCACACCGGTCAAGCCGGTAATCAGGAAATACGCGGCTACGAGAAACAGCCCCGCGCTGATGAAGGTCGAGTATCTCAATGCGCTGGCGGGATCGATATTCTTGAGAATCTTGATTGAAAAAACGCCGAAAAACGATGCCACCAGTCCGAGCATGATTATGTAAATGGGAAGCTGCATGAATACAAGCTGGTTGTTCACAATTACATCGCCGAATCTCAGGGATGCGGTCGCAGTGGCGGCGATTGCCAGCGTACCGACAACCGAACCGACATACGATTCGAATATGTCCGCGCCAAGCCCGGCGATATCGCCGACATTATCGCCGACATTGTCAGCGATGGTGGCCGGATTTCTCGGATCGTCCTCGGGAATCCCCGCTTCCACTTTACCAACGAGGTCGGCGCCCACATCGGCGGCTTTCGTATAAATTCCGCCGCCAACCCTCGCAAACAGAGCTATGGACGATGCTCCCATCGCAAAACCGCTGATAATCGACGATTCATGCGGCGAAGGATATATCTTGAAAAATATCGAAAGACCGAGAAGGCCAAGGCTCGCAACAGCAAGACCCATCACCGCGCCGCCGAAATAAGCAACCGTCAACGCCCGTCCCTGACCGAACTGGTTTGCCGCCCAGGAGGTTCTGACATTGGCGCGTGTTGCCGCATTCATCCCGATAAAACCGGCAATCACCGAGCATGCTGCACCGGAAACAAATGCAATCGCAGTCTGAAAACCGAACTGCGGCAAGAAGAATGCAAGCAGGAGAAATACTATAATTGCATATACAAGGAGTACCGTATATTCCTGCCTGAGAAACGCCATTGCACCGGTATGAATTTCGTCGGAAATATGTTTCATGATATCGGTGCCTGCAGGCTGCCTCTTAATCCAGGCATAAATTAACAGAACAATAGCAAGCCCGAGTAATCCAAGAAATGGGGCGACGGTAAGTAACATGCAACCATCCTCCGTGAGTTTTGTGATTGTGGGGATTACACTTGTGAAATTACAGTGTTCGCTTTTTCATACCCCCCGGTAATCCATGCCTCAACAACAGAAACAGACTGTGCAAGTGATGTGTGTAACGCCGGTAAATCGTCCGGTTTGAACGAACCGAGGACAAATTCGATCATTTCCGATCCGGGCGGCCGAGGGCCGACGCCGATCCTCAAGCGATTGAATTCTTCGGTCCCGAGATGCTGAACAATGCTTTTAAGGCCGTTATGGCTGCCCGCGGAACCTTTTGAGCGCAGCCTGATACGTCCTACATCAAGATCAACGTCATCCACAACGATAAGCAGTTCACTGATGTCCCTGAAAATTCCGCGGCTCCGCAGACTCGTCAGAGCCCGTCCCGAATCGTTCATAAATGTTATCGGTTTTACAAAACAGCACCGGATGGCATCGATCTCTGTTTCTATACTTAAAAAGGGACCGTTCGACTTTTTAAAACGGGGTTTTGCCCCCATAAAACGCCGCGAGAAATCAAGGCCGGTAATAGGAAACTTCATACTGTTGTCGAAACGCCCGTCAACGATGCTGTCCAGAAGCATAAAACCGGCATTATGCCGTGTTTTCGCATAGGCGTTACCCGGATTACCGAGTCCCACGACAGTGAGCACAAACTTATTCCTCCTCGCCGATAACCTCAGGCTCGGCGGGCAATTCACCTTCTTCAGCCGGTGCTTCTTCCACAACCTTCGCGATTTTCGGTGCAATTACATGAACAACAGTGCTGGTTTTTTCGGATATAAATTCAAAATCTGTTGTCGCAATATCACCGATATGAACTGCATCACCGAGATGCAGACCGGAAACATCGATGGTGATACGCTCCGGAATATTCACAGGCAGGCACAGAATCTCAAGAGTGTGCAGGCTGTGCTCGAGGATACCGCCTTCGTTCTTCACTCCCTCGGGAACACCGGTCAGTTGAACGGGAACGGAGATACGTATCTTTTCTTTGAGGTTAATATGCTTCAGATCGACATGAATAATGTCGCCTGAGATAGGATCGTGCTGAATGTCGTAGATAAATGCTTTGATTTTTTTCTTTGATGTATCAACGCCGAGATTAACAATCACATTTCTTCCAAAAGCATGAAGCAGGTTCAACAGCTCTTTCATATTGATCGTCAGCATCGAAGGTTCTTCGCCGGGACCATAGAGTATCCCCGGAATCAGCCCTTCACGTCTGAGCTGTTTAGCCGCCTGTTTACCTTTTTGTTCTCGTTTATGCGCAACCAAACTCGCTTCCGGCATTATACCTCCCACGTTAGTATATGTTATCGTTATAATAAGCGCTGATATATAATGGCTGGGGCGGGAGGATTCGAACCTCCGATTGCGAGATCCAAAATCTCGTGACTTACCACTTGTCGACGCCCCAACAGGTCATCAAACTTAGTCTTTTAAGATAATTGATTTAATATGTAAAGTCAAATAAAAATCAACAATATCTGCCCAAAAACAGAGAACCCTCATTATCGGCAATAAATCTGCCGAACAGGAATAAACACGGAATCAGTTGAAATTCTCACTATTATTCCTGAATATCACTTATCTCCAAGGAATTTCTCGAAAATACCTCCGAACAGCAATGAAACATCACGCCGCACTTCTTCCCCGGTTATTTTCCATCCCGCTTCAGCAAGATCGCTGTATTTTTCAACAAGCAGGTCGGCGATGACCGTCCTCGAGTGCTTCCACTTGTACAAGAGCTGATCGAGAACCCTGGCATCGGAATGCTGGGGAATCATGGAAAGTCCGAGAAGCTCCAGACGCTCGGCGGTCATTTCACGGATGATGCTGGGATTGTTGAGAAACCACCAGCAGCCGAAAATCATGAGATTCGGGAACTTACGGGCGGTCACACAGAGCTCGTGCTGGTTCTCGCGGCTGAGCATGGTAACGAAGAATTTATTGTCCGGATATGTGGAACACAGGCGCTCGACCGTGGCAATATCGGCTTTACCGAGGCTGTCGCCCGCCAATCCGAGGCCGGGATTAACATGTTTTTTGACTCCGATCATCATGGCAAAAGGAAGGCCGAGCTCCCTGCCAACCGGCAGGATACACTCCTCAATAATCCGTCCGCAGGGCGAATCGTCCGGATATTCGAACGAGGGGGGCAGCGAGGCCGCCATATATGCCGGTTTCATGATAGCCGACCAGTCGGTCAGAAACCGCCGTATCTCACTGAGAGTCCAGCTTCCGAGACGCTGTTCCACATCATAACCCCACCCGGAAAGGGCCGTGCACGCGTTTTCCCAGTCGACGAGAAGCCTGTCGATACGGAGAGCCGCCCGAAAACGTTTATCGCGTTTCATCGTCCTTTTCCACCGGGGACGTTCGAGATCGTCAAACGGGTCGTTGGTCATGACAACCTCGCGGATACCGGCGATATCGAAAACACGGTCGATATAATCCGCAACTTTCAAATTTTTAAAATACGCGCGGTATAAACCCAGATTCCGTTCGGCGGGATCGAGTCCCAGTGCTTTAAGACAGGTGACTATCCCCCGGCAGGCCTCCGAGACGGGCGACCGCTCTATAAAGAGATGTTTCCAGATATAGTCCGCCTGCTCCACTTTCGTTTTCGACCAGAACTCTTCATATGGCAGGGGCGCAGCACGGAATACTTCCGCAATAAGGTAATGATAGGTCAGAAGCTCATCGATACCCCACAGGAGCATTTCGCCGAAATTCGTGTCATACAGATGAGTATGAACATCGAGAACGGGGGTCTGATCTACTGCGGCGACAACGGTTTCCCTCAAAGAATCAGCACTATTTTTATCCTTGTTCATCTCATTCTCCTGCAATGCTCAATAAATGTTACATAAAGTCATGTATCACCAACTCATATGGCATACCGTGTCGGATCGGGAACTCCGGCTTCGGCAAATCCCTTTTTTCTGAGGAGACAGCTGTCGCAGCTGCCGCATGCGCACCCGTCCGGCGCAGGATCGTAACAACTGTGCGTGAGAGAATAATCGACGCCGAGTTCGATACCCTTCCTGATAATCTGGGCTTTGGTCATGTTAATGAGCGGCGTATGGATTGTGAAACGGGAGCCTTCCACCCCATCGCGGGTGGCAAGGTTCGCCATGGTTTCAAACGCTTTGATGAATTCAGGGCGGCAGTCAGGATATCCGGAATAGTCGACGGCGGTGACACCGATGAAAATATCGTGGGCGCCGAGCGATTCCGCCCAGCCGAGGGCAATCGAGAGGAATATGGTATTCCGCGCGGGAACGTATGTGACAGGAATCGACCGTGAGATGTCCGCATCGGACCGGTTTTTGGGGACATCGATATCACCGGTCAGCGCGGAGCCGCCGATCTGCCTCAGATCGAGATCGACGACGATCATGCGGGCAGCATTCATGGACTCCGCAACCCGGCGCGCCGAGTCGAGCTCGCAGGCATGACGCTGGCCGTATCCGAAACTGATGACGTATGGCTCATAACCCTCATGGCATGCAATCGCAAGCGTCGTCGATGAATCTATACCACCCGAAAGGAGGACGACAGCTTTTTTCGTAACGCTCATGAGGTTTCCCGATCCCTGCTGTAGGTTACACGGTAACGGTCGCTTTCGGCTACCGTAACCGAAAGAACGGAGACATCCCCGGTTTCGATTTGCCCGGCAATTCGGTCATAAATAATCCGCGCGAGGTTTTCCGCTGTCGGATTGACAGTCGAAAACTCATCAAGGTCGTTGAGATTCTGATGATCGAAACGGTCGACGATTCCATCGAGCACAGAAGCGATTTTTTTAAAATCCATGCCTATCCCCAGCGCATCCAGGGCATGCACACCGACTGTTACCGAAACTTTCCATGAATGGCCGTGGAGACGGGAACATGCGCCGTCATATTCCCTGAGCTGGTGTGCGGCGGAGAACGATGAATCAACCGTCAATTCATACATTGCAGGGCACCTCGTACGGAAAACATGCGGGAAGAAACCTGGTTATTTTCCGGGAAAAGCGGATGTTTTCCAACCGACACGAACGAGCGTTCTTTTTTCAAAAGTCATGACAAACACGATAAACGGATTTTTACTGCTGAGAAGGTCTTCCCCGAAAAAAGTTTTCCTGTTGAAATACAGTGTGATATCGCGTTTTAAGAGACGGCGCGGCAGATAGACCCGGTGGAAGTCGGAAAATATGGAATCCCTCTGCGCCGTAACAGGCGATACGACGATATCCGCCGGCTCGATCATTATTCCCCGAGAGTTTTCGATATACATCGACCAGAGCTTGGGTTCCATCGATTTGGACGAGAAACCCGATTCCATGGTTATGCGGATGCGGAACATTCCGGGTCTTTCCTGCTCGGTCAGGTATTTTTCTCTGTAGGATTCGCAGGCAGCGGCGTCGAGAGAATCCGAAAAACAGTGGCGGGCTATATCTGCTTCGGTCGACAGGCTGTCCAGAAGGGTTGCCATGCAGTAAATATCGTTCTCGTGGTTCGGATCGACCGTGCGCACGGATGTACCGGAACTTACAAGGGGATTCTGGACTTTAAAAGATGTCGTGTATACTTTAAGGGTAGAATCGGCAGATTGAGAGGTGGTAAACTGCAACGGCTTATACGAGCTGATATCGGCGAATAAATCCACATTGCGGATGCTCTTTGTTCCTCCTCCGCATGAGGCCATGATTACCGTGCACAGTGACAGTATCAGGATGCACCGATGTTGCATTGTATTATTCATGGATGAAAATATACACAAACGCGACGAGCAATGCAAGAACCCAAAATGCTCTTGCACGTTTAAATGTCATATGGTAAATTCACCTCCATAATAAAGGAAACCACCATGGATAAAACCATACTGACGGGATTACTGCCCCACGAAATCTCGTCGCTTTTAACGGGAACGAAAGAAAAATACCGCGGGGATCAGATATTCAGGTGGATTCATGAACGCTGCGCCGTCTCGTTCGATGAAATGACCAATCTCGCCAGGAGCTTCCGCGAAGAAATCGCCGACCGCTTCATCATCGGCGCCGTACGGGAGTCCGATCATATTCGATCCGCCGACGAATCGACCGAAAAATTTGTCTGGGAGCTCAGTGACGGAAACCGTATCGAGAGCGTGATAATCCGCGACGAAGACAGGACTACCGCGTGCATATCCTCCCAGGTCGGGTGTAAAATGAACTGTGCGTTCTGCCGCACGGGCGCCATGGGTTTCATCCGTAACCTGACCGCTGGAGAGATTGTCGATCAACTCCTCAGGATGAGAAGCCGGCTCAAGGCATCCGGAGGCGATTTGACCAACATCGTGTTCATGGGCATGGGAGACCCGCTCGATAATCTCGATGCAGTCCTCAAGGCGATTAAAATCATCACCATGGAAACGGGGCTTTCCATCGGCCAGCGCAAAGTGACCGTCTCGACATGCGGGCTCATTCCCGGTTTCGCGCGCCTTGCCGGTGAATTTAGGCGCATCGGCCTCGCACTGTCGCTCAACGCCTCCGATGACGAGCTCCGCAATGAACTCATGCCGATAAACCGCCGCTACCCGATAGCCGCGCTGCTTGCCGCGGCGCGCGAGTTTGCACGCACGACAAAGCGGAGAGTGACGTTCGAGTATATCCTCATCGACGGCGTCAACGACTCTCCGGAACACGCGATGAAGCTCCGCGCTCTTGCCCGCACCGTCCCATCGAAGGTCAATCTCATCGTCTACAATGAATTCGAGGGTTCGCCATTCAGACGGCCATCGAACGAAAGGGTCGAGGAATTCCAGAAAATCCTGTTCGCGGGCAATGTCACGGCACTTGTGAGAAAAAGCAAAGGCGGCGATATTCTCGCAGCATGCGGACAGCTTGCCATGAAGAGCATATCGCATTGACAGGCATTATGTTATATTATTTCATATAATGTATTACATGATATAACATGCCATAAAACTCTACCGTTCAAAACACGAGATTATCATATTTCACACTTGACATGTTAAACACAAGCTGCATTAAGCAAATTAATAAAGGGTGCAATAGCCCCTGAAATAAATTCAGGGTGACGTTGATGCCGTCATGCTGAACTGGTTTCAGCATCTTCAATAATCACTTCTATTAACTATTCTGCCTGCTTTAATACAGCCTGGCATAACCTTCGGAGCTGCCATGAAACGGAGAAATTTCATACAAACGACATCGCTTGCCGGTACAGCCGGTTTCATCACAACGCTCGGTACGCCGGTTTCCCGTGCACAGAATACAGCCCGCAAACCCTCCGACCCGAACAGGATACTCCGTCTCAAAGGGGAATATTACCGTCACTACCCCATCGATTTCACACAAGGCACCGAAGGCGCGCTCGGATTCAAAGGCTGGGGCGAATCGGTCGATATCGCTGTTCCGGCGGAGGAGACGGCGCTCATTCCCATGCACATCTGGAATATCGGCCTTTCACCGGAGCTGCCGTTCACATCGGAGGGACCGGCGGGCGGAGTCATGGACATGCTCGAATGGGCGAGCAGGTCTGCCCCCATAATCGAGACCGTCATCCCCCCTGTCCTTTCTGCAGCCCGTAAAGCGGGAATAGCGGTCGTTCATGTCGCATCCGACGAGCGGTACGCAAAAAAGTACCCCGGCTTCAACCGGGCTGTCGGTCTTGCCGGTGCTGAGCCGCGCGGCCTTTCAAAAGCGCCGGGTGCGGACACTCCGAAACCTCCCGATGACCGTAAAATCGAGCTTCTGTTCGGCAAACGTTTTACCGAGTCCGAACCGTACTATTCCGCGCATATGGATTTTCCCGATCAGGCAAAGCCGCTCGACAGCGAATACGTTGTCACCACGGCGCACCAGCTCACGGAAGTGCTCCGCGGCATGGGTGTATGGAACCTCGTCTACATCGGATTTGCGATCAACTGGTGTCTCTGGTTCTCGCCGGGCGGAATGCTCGACATGTCACGGCTCGGATACCGGTGCAGCTGTATCCGTGAAGCTGTCACCGCGGTCGAGAACAAGGAGTCGACACGGGGGGAATTCAACAAACAGCAGGCGATGTGGCGAACGAGCCTCATGTTCGGGTACATACACGGGAAGGACGATTTTATCGGGGCCTGCGGTAAGCTCGGAGAGAAAAAGTCATAATAGAACGCGGATTTACGCGGATGATTATTTTTTATAATTTCTTGGCTGCGGTGTTTTTTTCCGGGCGTCTACTATTCTTGGAATTCTTTCAGTCGAGCGGACCGCCCCTGAGGACTTCGAGGATGGTTTCGAGCTCGTCTTTCGAGCGGTAAGCGATCTCGATGCTTCCGCTGCGCTCGTCGCCCCTGATTTTCACCGATGTACCGAACCGGTGCTGGAGTTTATCGCGGAACGATTCGAGGGCGGGAGTCAGTTTTTTCGGCGACGTGATACGCGGCTCATGGGAAAGGGCCTGTTTCACCAGTTGTTCCGCTTTACGGGCGGAAAGCCCCTCCGAGGCGATTCTTTCGGCGAGCTGTTTCTGAAGATCATCGTCCTGAACGACAACGAGGGCGCGGGCGCTTCCCGGGGCAAGCTTCCTTTCGGCGATCATGGTCTGGACACTCTCGCTCAGGGTCAGGAGACGGAGTGTATTCGCCACCGTGCTCCTGTTCTTGCTCACAACGTCCGAAAGCTCCTCCTGGGTCAGATTCATGCTGGTCATGATCTGATGGTATGCCTTCGCTTCTTCGATGGCGTTGAGGTCCTCGCGCTGGATATTTTCGATAAGCGAAAGGATGAGCATCTTCTCATCGGAATCGACATCCATGAGAATGACCTCGATATCCTCGAATTTAAGCTCCTTTGCGGCCCTGTAACGGCGCTCACCGGCGATAAGCTCGAAAAACTCCCCCTTGCGCCGTACCACGGGGGGTTCGAGAATGCCGTTTTCGGCAATCGAGCGCTTCAGGTCTTCGAGCGCATCCTCAGATATCCGTTCACGGGGCTGATGAGGATTGGGGATAATGTCGTTGACGGAAACCCTGATGATTCTCCGGGCAGCCTGCTTCTGATCGGCCGGCTGTTCGAGGTAATCGGTTTTGAAGAGGGCATCGAGGCCCTTGCCAAGCGCTTTCCTATGCATTACTGTCAACCTCTCTGGCCAGTTCGAGATAGGCTTTTGCGCCCACCGAAAGAATATCGTACAGGATTATCGGCTTACCGAAGGATGGAGCCTCGCCTAGTTTCACATTTCGCGTTATGACCGTCTTGTAGACCTTATCCTCAAAATATGAGCGAACCTCTTCGGCAACCTGGTTGGACAGATTGAGACGGCCGTCGAACATGGTGAGCAGAATACCCTCGATAACGAGACGGGGGTTGAGGCTTTTCTGCACAAGCCGTATGGTATTGAGCAACTGCCCTACACCTTCGAGCGCGTAGTATTCGCACTGTATCGGGATAAGAACCGATTTCGCCGCGGTCAGGGCATTCAGTGTCAGAATACCGAGCGATGGCGGACAATCGATAAAAATATACTGATAGTGCCTGTCGAGCGTATCAAGCGCCGCCTGCAGCTTGCGCTCACGGGCCATGAGACTCACCAGCTCGATCTGCGCCCCGGAGAGCCGTATATTGGCAGGCAGCAGCTTGAGGTACTCGATTTCCGTCGATACTATCGCCTCTTCCGCGGGAATTTTTTCTATGAGCAGCTCGTAGATGGTTTTATCGATCGAATCGGCATCGAGACCGAGACCGGATGTCGAATTCGCCTGAGGGTCCATGTCCACGAGCAGCGTTTTCCGTTCAAGGGCGGCAAGACTCGCGGCAAGATTGACAGCCGTTGTGGTTTTGCCGACCCCTCCCTTCTGGTTAGTGATGGCAATGATTCGGGCCATAGTACCTCAGAAAATCCCTGCATAAAAAGTGAATATTCTCTATCGGAAAGATTAATAAATATAGATTTTTGCAGACTGAAAATCAAGCGTGTTCGGGTATATGAGAAAAATACATGAAAAACAGGCTCGTCTTAACCCTGATATTGTAACCAAAACAATGCAATTGCGATTACTCCGATCAATTTAAGAGGGCTGTGAAAAAGTATATTTTTCACAAGCCCCATGATAAAATGTATTGTTTTATTGCTGCCAAGGGCATGTAAATCGGCACTTCGTGCCGACTCTTGACAGCTTATTTCCACGTAAATGGTGCGTATCACAAAACTTTTAATAGAACACGGGGGTTCGCGTATGTAAGTTTCATAATTTTTGATACGAACGATAAATAATTACTAAATACAGTGTAAATAGTATGTTATATCTATTCACGTCTTCGTGTCTTCGTGGTCAAATTTTTATAAATATTATAGGGTAATTGTCTTATTATGTTTCCTCTTAAATGTCTTTCATATCAGGAAAGCATCGAATACTTTGTCAGGAGTTTTCTGAGCGTATTTCTTGAGATTCCGAGTATTTTGGCCGCTTCGCTCTGGTTTTCACCGACGACGGACATGAGTTTTTCCAGCAGCGGTTTTTCTATCCGCTCATGGGCTGACTCAAGAAGGTTTGTTTCGCAGTTTTTTACGAGGCTCGAAACGACATAATCTATGCTCTCACGTTCGGGCCGCTCGGGAACAGCCAGCGGACGGTCATCCCCGACTCCGAAACTTCCGGGCTGCAATACAACCATCCTGTGGATATAGTTTTCAAGCTCCCGGACATTCCCGGGCCATTCACGGTCGAGGAGCGCTTTGAGGAATTCATCTGACAGGGTAAAACCGAGACCGTACTTCGTATTGTACCGGTTGACAAAATATGCGGCAAGCGCAGGAATATCGACAGACCGTTCCCGCAGGGACGGTATGTGAAGAGGAACGACCATGAGACGGTAATAGAGGTCTTCCCTGAACTTCCCGCGCGCGGTCATCTCCTTCAGGTCGGCATTCGTGGCGGCGATGACACGGACATTGACATGGATGGTGTGCGACGATCCGACACGTTCGAACTCGCTGCGCTGAAGGAAGGTCAGAAGCTTTGCCTGAAGGTCGAGCCGCATGGCGCCGATCTCATCGAGGAACAGCGTCCCGCCGTCCGCAAGCTCGCATTTCCCTTTCCGCTCGTCGGTCGCGCCGGTGAATGCGCCCCTGACATGACCGAACAGCTCGCTTTCGAGCAGCTCTCCCGGAATGGATGCGCAGTTCACCGTTATAAACGGTTTTTCGCGGCGCGTCGAATGGAAATGTATCGCGCGGGCGAACAAATCCTTCCCCGTCCCCGTTTCACCCGTTATCAGAACCGAGGAATCGGTTGAAGCGACCCGTCCGAGCAGCTTGTAGAGTTCCCTCATGATGGGTGAATCGCCGACAATCCGCTCAGTTTCCTTCGCCGTTTTCTGCAGGGAGGCTTCCATACGGGTATCATATTGTGCGACCGCCCGGCTGGCAAGCGCTATAAGCTCGTCTATATCGAAGGGTTTGACGATAAAATCGAACGCTCCGAGCTTCATCGCCTCCACGGTATTCTCCATGCTCGAATGGGCGGTAATGATTATGGTCTCAGGGCGATCCGGGAGCTGACGAATCTTTTTCAGCGCCGAAATACCATCCATAACGGGCATCATGACATCCATGATTACGAGAGAATACCGTATGGAATCGATCATTTCAAGAGCGCTTTTCCCGTCCATCGCAACATCGACGGTATATCCCTCCTCCTCGAATGCTTTCTCAAGCACCCAGCAGATCGCTTTATCGTTATCAACAACGAGAATACGTTGTTTCTGCTTATTCATCGGCAAGTTCTCCAAGCATCTTCCGGGCGCCTTCTATCCGTTTTCGCTGGCGGTCATACACGGTCTTTTTCTGCCCGAGCGTGACGATCCTGTTACAGTAATCCCCGCAATCACTGTTCTTTTTCATCGATTGTGCCAGTACGGCAAGCTTCCACCAGCACCTGAGCGGCCCGGAACCGTCATCGGCCGGATCGCGTTCCATCGTCGCCGCAAGACCGGTCAGTACCCGCACGGCATCCTCGTATCGTCCGGCCCGTTTGTATGCCTCGCCGAGCTGCCAGGCAAAAAGCCTGCACGCCGGGTAACGGTCAACCATGGTTTCACAGAGGGCGACCGCATCATCCGGATCATGCGCCAGAAGCATTTCAATGAGCACAGTGTTGGATAATGCCCCGTTCAATGTACCGCGGGCTATGGCAAAATTGACCTCGGCAAGTCCCCTGTCCCGTTTATCGCGGATAAACGGCAGCCAGTCAATCTTTTCGGTTGACACGCTTTTCCAGAAACGGTATGCGCCCACCATCAGATAAGCGTCATAAAATTCCTTGTCGTCCGATATAATCTCCGACATGCCCCGCGCTCCGGACATGCCGCGTGTGACGCCGGCGATGAAGCTCCCGTTTGTGACCGACCACACCGCATCGAGACTCCGGGCGGAATTATAAAAATACCGGGCCCATAAATCATGTCCGTTCCGCTTGATTTTTGCTTCTGCCAGTTTTACGGCGGTATCGAGAAGTTTCCTGTATTCTTCATCGCGCGAAAAATCGTCATAATCGATGCAGCGATAGTGGAGAACCGCAGCTTTCAGAAGCGGTCCCGCCGGTTCGTCGGGATTTTCTCCGATAAAACGATCGACGGCATGTTCTGCCTCATCGTAACGGCCCTCAAGAATAAATCCGGAAGACTCGTTGTAGCAATCGACCGGAACAACCGTTTCTTCAGCCATGAGTACGCCGGATGATACAAACAAGGAACACGCGAGCACTACTGACAGGAAAAACCGATAGGTATCACGTTTGTCGTTGAAATTGTTCATGCCCGGCTGACAGGTTAGATATTTTTATTACATCAAGCGGATGAAACAATATCATTCTTTTTGTGGTAAAGAGCAACTGACAAATGACAGAAAAGGGGATGGCTCTTTTACCATCCCCTTTTCCAATATTCATGCTTCACATGTGGTTAAAATAGTAACTTACCCACCGCCCTCCTGAAAAACAATGCCGTATAATACTTCCGGCCGATGGATACTATTTGACCGTAATTACTCCATCAAACCTCGTGGCAGCACACTTCTCGAAACCGTTGTCGTTTGCGGCGTAACCATAGAGAAGAAAATCATTATCCGTTGATGAAACGAACTGTATATGTGATTCACCCGCCTCTTTGCCTTTGAATGTAATACGGGCGATGGTGCCGTCTCCCGTCGCTCCGGTGAAACCCGATTTCTGGCCAAGAACGCCAAAAATAATCTTTCCCGTGTTGTTGTTATATACATTTTCAGCGGTTATCACATTGGCTCCGGCTTCAGTCAGCAGGAATCCGCTCCCGCTTGTAGTGATCTTTGTTACCTCAACTCGCGCGGGATCGAAAGACAACGTCATATATGTCGATATAATCTGTACAGCCCCTCTCACGAAAATATCGATATCGATTGTTCCGCCAATATTCACAAACGCGTTTGCGGGAGAGATATTGAGTATCGCATTCTCATAGTATTCAATCGCAGCGGAAACGGGATCCGACATGTTGCCGTCGCCATCGATGAATTGAACATATACCGTTTTCATCCCGGCGCCGTCGGGAAGCGTCCATGTTTTCGATGTGTCATACGATTCCCATGATGCTCCCGAAAAATCGGGATGATCCGATATTCTCATCGCCGTGATACCTTTATCGTCAACGCACGAGAGATCGAGACGGACCGAGAGTGTTTTCGTATACGCGTTACCGCTGTTGATCAGTACGACCGGGTCAGCCGGCAGCGTCGAGGGTTCCGGTTTAAACGCAATTGTCATGCTCGCGATGTCGGAAACGTTCATGGCGGTGTCACGGAATCTGACATAGACTGTCTTGCTGCCGAATCCGTCTGTCAGTGCCCAGGTCATGGTCTTTTCGTAAGGCACCCATTCGGCGCCCTCAAAATCAGGGCTGTTCGATATCATCATCTCCTCGACGAGGTCATTGTCATCGCAGAAGAGATTGAGGCTGACGGTCTGTTCGTAGGTCTGAGATTCGTTATTGTTTAAAGTTATGCGTGGATTCGAGGGTTTTTCGGTATCATCCTGGACAGACAAACACCCGGATATAAAGAGACACAGGAGGGTTAAAACCGGCAAAAACACTATAAACGTTCCCGGTGTTCTTCTGTCATCTGACATTATCATGGATTCGGTTTTTCTTTGAATAGGTAATAGTGTTATATAGACTTCCCCACAATACTAATATAATATTTTATTATCGGATTAAATGTTGTGATATTCGTCACTTTTTTAAATTAAAATACTATCCTGTACCTCTTTTTGTACGGATGATTTTGTGTAATACCACGTTATTGGTAACAAAAGGTCGCATAAAGAGTCACAGTTGTGGGAAAACGTATCAAAAAGGAAGTTCATGAATTGATGAAAATACAGGTAATTGAACCGTTCATATTTCCAGAATTCTGGTTGCTTCGTGCTGGGGAGCTATTTCGAGAAATTGAATCTGTTTACCAAACTGTTCAAACAGATCGCGAACCTCCTTTTCGGCCAGTTCGGGCCGGTTGTTTTCTTCGGAGAGATGCGCGAGCACAGCTTTCGGGCTGCCGTTGAGTAAGAGATTGAAGAGAAGTTCCGCGGCGTTACGGTTGGAGAGGTGGCCCATTTTACTCATGATGCGCTGTTTCAACTGCCAGGTATAGGAGCCGTTCTGAAGCATCTGAATGTCATGATTGGCCTCGATAACAACGAGATCGGAATTCCGGAGCCGCTCCTCGACAAGAGTCGAAACAAATCCCAGATCGGTTGCGATAGACGCTTTTTTCCCGCCCGCAAAAACACAGAACTGCACGGGATCGGCGGCATCATGTGAAACGCTGAACGGGAGAATTTCAAGGGAACCGATTGTAAAGGATACCCCACCTTCGATCGGTATCAGCTCTTCATCGGAATTGAATATCTTTCTTTTCGCATCGAGCGTTCCCTGTGTTCCGTATACGGGGATACCGAGCTTACGGGCGGTGATTCCAACACCCCTGATATGATCTTCATGCTCGTGTGTCAGGAGGATAGCTTTGATTTTAGATGTATCGAGGCCTCGCGATTCGAGGCGCATGACAATCTGGCTGTGCGAAAAACCCTGATCGATGAGAACGGCGCTGCCACGGCTTTCCACATATATGCAGTTACCCTTCGAGCCGCTCCCCAGAAGGCAGATTTTCACCCGGTTTTTCTCCTGTATCGGTTGATTTCATCCCTGAGGGATAAAAGGCTTTTCCGTGCGGCTTCGGCAAAATCGAGCCCCTGAGACGCATACAGAATTGACCGTGCGCTGTTGATAATGGTGCGCCCCGGAATTCCGCCGCAGTATTCGACCACTGCTTCCGTATCGCCCCCCTGCGCCCCTATTCCCGGTACAAGAAGCGGCATATCGCCCGCGATATCACGGACTCTCTGGATAACCTCGGGCCGTGTGGCTCCCATGACGAGCCCTGTTTCGCCAAAGTGCGACCATGAGGCGGCGGCACGCGCCACCCGTTCATAGAGCGGTCCTTCCTCGGTTTCAAGCAGCTGGAAATCCACTGCGGAAGGATTCGATGTCAAACAGAGCACGAACACACACTTCCCCTCGCGCATGAACGGCTTTACCGCATCGAATCCTATGTACGGATTGACCGTTACGGCATCGACGCCGTAAAAGTCATAGGCCGCCGAAGCATACCGCTCGGCGGTACTTCCTATGTCGCCGCGCTTGAAATCGAGGATAACCGGGACCCCATCAGGAACAGCCTTGCATGTTTTTTCGAGAATTTCCATTCCCAGGCTGCCGAGAGCTTCATAAAATGCCGAGTTTGGTTTGTAGGCGCAGACAAGGTCGGCTGTGGCTTCGATTATCGCCCGGTTGAAACGAAGAATGCCCTCTTCGCCGGCCAGATGTCCCGGTATCTTTGCCGGATCGGTATCGAGACCCACACATACGAGGCTGTCGGCCTTTTCGGAACATGCTGTCAGTTTTTCGATACACGTCATCGTCTGTCTCCCTCGGCGGTCTGTACAAGCTGCCGTAAAATCCGGAAAATCCGCCAGCGGACATGATAATGAACCATGAATCCGAGCGGAATGCCCAGATAAGCGGTGGGGGGAATTTCCGGTACACCCTTTTGCGCCATACTGATAAGCGCGGGAATAATACCGCAAATAATAAGTATAAAAGCTATTGTAAAATAACGTATTTTGGTAAATGTCACTCCGATTTTTATTGCTGAAGCACCGTTCTTATCACCGTATGCAAGAGAAAGCCTCGATACACAGGTCAGAGGTTTTTTTGAGGAGAACCGCAGGGACGGATACCGGAAAAACTGTACAGCGTTGTCATCTCCCGTCCGGATATACCCGGATTCGGAGAGCAAACCGGCGATTCTCGCCGAAACGGCAGCGCCGTTACCGCTTATCTCGAATGATTTATATATGTAGGAATCCGGCATCGTTTCGTCAATCCTCGAAATAAATAATCAACTGAATGGAACAATATAACCGAATTGCATCTCCATAACAACGGGCTAAATTTTTTTTCTTGACACTCTGTGATGGTAACATTATCATATAACGTAATTCGAGCATACTGCTCGAAGATTTTTTTTGCCTTTTTTTTCAGGGGAGAATCATGTCGGTTAAAATTGTCGTCGGTTCCCAGTGGGGAGATGAAGCCAAGGCCAAAATTGTTGATTATATAGCTGCAGATGCGGATTATGTAGTTCGTTTTCAGGGAGGAGCAAACGCAGGACATACGGTGATTGTCAACGGGAACGAGTTTATTTTTCACCTTATCCCCGCCGGGATAATGTATCCTGATAAAATCTGCGTTATCGGGAATGGTGTCGTGCTCGATCCGACCGCTCTCCTCGATGAGATCGAGGAATTGAAACAGCGCGGCATCGATGTTGCGGGCAGGCTTTTCATCAGTCAGAAAGCCCACCTTGTCATGCCCTATCACAAGCTCCTCGATCAGGCGGTTGAAAAATACAAGGGGAAAAACTCCATCGGCACTACCGGAAGGGGTATCGGCCCTGCCTACCGTGACAAAGCCGCCCGTGTCGGTATCCGTATCGTCGACCTTCTCAACAGGGAAGTGTTTGTATCGAAACTCGAGAGCAATATTCTTGAAGCAAATGAAATTCTCACAAAAATCTACGGATATCAACCGCTCGATGTAAATAAAGTCGTCGATGCATTTCTGGAATTCGACCGTAAAATCGATCCCTATGTTACCGACATTTCGATACTGCTCAACGAAGCGGTCAAAAAAGAGAAAAATATCGTATTCGAGGGCGCCCAGGGAGCACTGCTCGATATCGACCACGGGACATATCCCTTCGTAACGTCTTCAAACACCATCGCCGCCGCTGCCTGTATCGGGACGGGGATCGGTCCGACCCATATCAACGAGGTTATCGGCGTCATGAAGGCATATACGACCCGCGTTGGAAACGGTCCTTTCCCGACCGAATTCGATGACGAGTTCGCGCGAACGATCCGAGACATCGGCGGCGAATACGGCGCAACAACCGGTAGGCCCCGCCGCTGCGGGTGGTTCGATGGTGTTATCGGGAGATATTCCGCGCTCATCAACGGGCTGAGTTCGCTTGCTATCACCAAGCTCGATGTGCTCGATACGCTTTCCGAAATCAAAATCTGCACCGGATACCGTTATGATGGCAGGACAATCATAAATTTCCCCGCCGATGTCACCATCCTCGATGCGGTCAAACCCGTCTACGAAACCCATAAAGGATGGATGGAACCGACAACTCATATCAGAAAATACGGCGATCTGCCGTCACGGGCACAATCATATCTCGAACGTATCAGCGAAATAGTCCAGACTCCGATCAAGTATGTATCTGTCGGTTCGGATCGTGAACAGACCATAACGGTATAGAACTCTGGTGATTACCAATCATCTGGAACGGAATGTCGAACATTTCGGATTCTGTTTCGTATCAATTTATAAATCTGTTTTCTATCGATGAACTGTACTGTTTTATTCTGTGAATGCCCTCATAACCGAGGGCATTTATTTTACATGTCGGAGGGCTGTTTATGCATGATGAAAACGCACATATCGCTCTTGTTCTCGATTCGGCGGATAATGTTGCAACCATGCTCGAGGATTGCATCCCGGGCGACGTAATAAGGCTGAAAGGTAACGGAAAAACCCTCGTAACCGTCGATTCCATTCCGGCAGGCCACAAAATTGCGGTCTCCCCTGTCCCGGCCGGTCACGGTATTATCAAATACGGTCAGAAAATCGGTATCAGCACCGGCATTATTCAACCCGGCGAATGGGTTCACCTGCACAACATGAAAAGCGCTTATGATGAGGATTTCAAACAAAGGATCGAACAGTGAGCGATATGCTTTTAACAAAGGGATGGTTGAGGCCAGACGGTCAGAAAGGCATACGGAACCATGTTGCCGTCGTCTATACTGTCGAGTGTGCGGAACACGTCGCACGTCAGATAGCAGCACCATGGAAGGATGTCCAGCTTTTCGGGTATGACGGTTGTCATTCGAACGAATTCGTCAAACGGGTATTCGGTTCGCTTGTCGCCCACCCCAATCTGTATGGTCTTGTCGTTGTCAGCCTCGGGTGCGAAATGCTCAGAGGCGAATATTTTGCCGATATTGCCCGAGCGGCAGGTCGCAAAGCCCGATTCGTCTCGATTCAGCGTGACGGCGGCACATCAAAATCGATTCAAAAGGGACGGTCATTCGTCGAAGAACTCCTCTCCGGACGCGACGAAACACCGCGCTGTGATTTTTTCCTTTCCGACATTCGGATCGGCACAAACTGCGGCGGCTCGGACGCCATGAGCGGGCTCGCATCGAATCCGGCGGTTGGTACACTTTACGATATGATTGTCGATGCGGGGGGAACGTGTTTTTTCGATGAAATCACCGAGATGATCGGCTGCGGAAATATGGCGGCATCACGGGCTTCCGATGTTGTCGCCCGAAAGATCGGGGAGGCAATCGACCGGGCTGTCCGTGTCGCCAACGAAGCGGGCATGTACGGAATCGTCACCGGAAATGCCGAGGGCGGTCTGACAACCATCGAAGAAAAATCTCTCGGCGCGTACATGAAAAGCGGCCACCGAACGATCAGCGATGTGGTGAGAGTCGGCGAACGCCCGAAAAAACCGGGACTCTATCTCATCGACTCCATACCCGATGATCTCACACGGGGAGTGTCGCCCATCAGCGACGCCGAAGACATGTCAAACGCCGCCGCCGCGGGTTGCCATCTCCTCCTGTTCACCACGGGAAGAGGCACTCCCATGGGAAGCGCCCTCATGCCGGTTATCAAGCTGTGCGGTTCCCCGAAAACATGCCGTATGATGAGTGAAAATATCGATATAGACACCTCGGGCGTACTTTCCGGGGACATCAGTATCGAAGACATGGGAAAACGGCTTCTTGACGAGGTCACAGCGGTTGTCCGGGGAAAACTGACATGCGCTGAAAAACTCGGCCATACTGAGCTTCATCTGCATTACATGAACCAGAAACATGTCCCGTGCGCCTGCTGACGGCAAACGCCGAACATGAATAAATTGCTTGACTTACAGGGTGATGTACGTAATACTATTATCATGGTTCCGCACGGTGCTGTTACCGCTCGACAACATGAAAAATATGGTTCCTATCGGATTATATTTGACAGGCTCCGGTGGAAAAAGAATTATCCATTTTTTACGTATAATGATCAGGTACAGGTGATACCGCCATGGCGATAAAAAACGCAGGGGATGTGGACAGCCCCCGGTTCGTGAAATCGAAAATTTTCCTGAACCATACATTGAAGCTTATCAATGCCCCTCTTGTCGTCAAGGAACGGCTGGAACTGCTCGCCAGAATCATTGCCGAGTACATGAATGTCGACGAGGTTTCGATATTCCTGAAGGACCCGGTCTCGGATACTCTGGTGCTTCGTGTCACCCTCAGTCTCGATCCCATCGCCGTCGACAATGACCGCATACCCATCGGTATGGGTGTCACGGGGACTGTTGCAAAAACGCGAAAATATATCGCTTCCCGCAATATTCTGAAAGACCCGCGGAATTTTACCTCCATATATGCCCAGGATGACAAATACCCTTCTATACTCTCGTTTCCCATCCTCTGGGAAGATGAGCTGGTCGGCGTTGTAAACCTGCGCTGCCAGAAAGAAAGAGATTTTACCGAAGCCGAAGCGGAAGAGCTCAATTATTTTACCGCGAGCATTGCCGGTTCGATTCAAAACGCCCAGGCATACGAACAGCTCGAATATAAGGCGAAACTCCTCCAGCTCTCGAATAAAATCGCGAGCGCCGTGTCCTCTACCCTCGACCTCGATGTGATACTCGAGGAATTTGCATGGGAAGTCGCCCAGGGATTCGCCATCAACGGTGTGCTCATAATGCTCATGAATGACAAAGGGGAAGTGACGAAAACATCGCACTACGGCCTGAAAACGAGCTTCATCAATGAATTTCCCCTCGATACGGCGCGGAGCTGCATGCTTTCGGGCGAGCCCAAGATTCACCATATCGATGTGGACAAGCTCTATGGCACCAAGAAGAATTATGATCCGTGGAATATCTGCCTTCCCCTCATCAGCCGTGATAAAAATCTCGGTGTCATAAGCCTTTTCGATATCGATAAAAAACACGAGAATCCCGACGGGCTTTTCCTTTCGATCGGGGTGGACGTTCTCCTCCATATCGCCGGACTTGCATCTCTCGCAATCGAAAATGCCATGATTCATTCCGAGCTGAAGCGGCTGGCCGATGAAGACAAGAAAAAACTCGATGTCATCGGGACTATCTACTCACGTATTTCAGCGATATTCGACGCTATTTCAAACGGAATCGTCGCAGTGGACCAGACCGGTATCATCAAGGATTTCAACAATGTCGCGCGGAAATCACTGAATCTGTCCGACACGGACAAGGGCGCCAAGAATATCGATGCGATAACATCCTATAAGCCTTCGCTCTCGTCCATAATTTCGAGCGGGAAGGAAATCGACAACCGTGTCGTGACATTCCTCACGCCGAACGACAAATTCGCCGCAGTCGTCAATATACGGTCCTTCAACGACTCATCGGGGGAACAGCGCGGGAGCGTCATCTCCTTCAGGCCCATGGAGGAAACGGTCAAGCTGCTGTCGCGGTTCACATCGCAGCGTCCGCGCTTCACGTTCGACGATATCATCGGACAATCTACAACCCTCGCCGAAACCGTACGGCTCGCCAAGCTCGCAGCCCAGAGCGCATCGAACATCCTTATTGTCGGAGAAAGCGGCACGGGGAAGGAGCTTTTCAGCCAGTCTATTCACAATTCCTCGCCGGTGGCGGATGGCCCCTTTATCGCGGTGAATTGTGCGGCAATACCAAAAGAGCTCATCGAAAGCGAGCTGTTCGGATATGCCGAAGGCGCTTTTACCGGCGCCCGGAAAGGCGGGTATATCGGTAAGTTCGAGCAGGCGACAGGCGGTACCATCCTGCTCGACGAAATCGGCGACATGCCTCTCGACCTTCAGGTTAAGCTCCTGCGGGTGCTCCAGGAAAAAGTGATCCAGCGCGTCGGCTCGGAGCATGTTATCCCCATATCGACACGGGTCATTTCGGCAACCAACAAGGATCTCCAGAAGGCAATCAGGGACGGCGATTTCCGTGAAGAGCTTTACTGGCGGCTCAATGTTATAACCATCGAAATCCCGCCTCTCCGCGACCGTAAAATCGATATTCCTGAATTCGTAAAGGTTTTTATCGAAAAATTTTCAAAATCCTCGGGAAAAACCATTACCGACATCGACCATGGAGCGCTCCAGAAACTCATGGACTATTCGTGGAGCGGCAACATCCGTGAGCTTGAGAATACCATCGAGCATGCGGTGCTCATGACACAGTCGACTATCATAACATGGGCCGACCTCCCCACCTCGCTCAGAGATCGCTACAACGATGAAAAAAGCGGCCCGGCAGCAGCCGAAAATATCGAGCAGGCACGGAAAGAACGTGACGAATCTTCGCGAAAGCTCTATCTCGAAGCGATTCTGCAGGCCAGTGGAGATGTTGAAAAAGCGGCGGAAAAAATCGGAATGAGCCGGGCAACGCTCTACAGGCGCATGAAAAAGTATGGCCTGACCGATGAGCTCTCAAAATTGAGACACAGTATCAATTATGATACACAATCATAACTATTTGATATTCCACTTGTTACATATAGCATCATGAACCATTCCGCTTTTTTCGTCTCACTATCTGCGACAGCCACACCTGTTATTCCTGAACATGACAATTACTTGCTCACTTCGAAATAATATTATATCTTATTAATTATCAATAAGATATATTGGCACAGCATTATGCGGAATATTTTCTGGCACAGCATTTGCTCTTTATATCGCCCAAGAATGAGGCACCACCGTTAGATTCAGAGGCAATATAAAAAATACTGATCCTCATGCAATTAACGGTGGTGCTGATCATATAGAGATTGTCATACTTTCCCCTTTTCAGCCGTGTCAGACTATATAAAAAAAACCTCCTTTTCGGGAGGTTTTTTTTATATAGGAATAAAGGAACAGAGAGTCAAAGGAACAAAGTGGCAAAACAAAATGAAAAAAGAACAAGTCGGAAGGCACGGAGAGTTTGAAAGGATTATTGCCTGAAACACTTTCAGGTACTAGCCCGGTGATCCTAATTTACTTTCTTTGTCTCTCTGCCACTATACTCTTCCATTCAATCTCTGGCTTTTTTCCTTGACCACCATGATGCGAGAATCGCGCCGGAAATATTATGCCACGAGGAGTACACAACTCCCGGAACTGCGGCAAGCGGGCTTTTAAGCACACTCAGTGCAAGACCCGCGGCCATGCCGCTGTTCTGAAGCCCGACTTCGACGCTGATGGTGCGGCAGCTTGTTTCTCCGAGCCTGAAAAGCCGTGCGCCCCAGTAACCGAGTGTAAGACCCACGGCATTGTGGACTATCACCGCGGTAACGATGCTGATGGCTATCCTTCCGATAAGAAGCTGGCTCCGTGCACCGGCTGTAAGAATCGAGCAGGCGAAACATATGGCGAACATCGCGAATCCGGGAAGGCTTTTCATGATGAAATTAGAAACGGAGAGCAGACTTCGGTGCATTTCGCCCATTTTTACCAGTATTTTATTGACGATGAGTCCCGAACCGACCGGTATGATCACCATCTTAAAGATCGAAATCATCATATCCCAGAAATTTATCTCGACATATGCTCCCGCGAGCCATTTTGACAGCGCAGGCGTAGTGAACGGCGCGACGACCGTGGAAAACGCGGTCATGGTGACCGAGAGCGCCACGTTGTTCCCCGCAAGGTAATTGATGACATTGGATGCGACGCCGCCGGGACTTGTACCGACCAGCACGATTCCCGCAGCCACTTCCGAGTTCGAGGTAAATGTCATGGCAACCGCTTTCCCTACAAACGGCATGACGGTATACTGAAGCGCAATTCCTATCAGCACTGCCTGGGGCATGAGAAATACACGCTTGAAGTCGCTGAAGCTCAGGGTTGTTCCCATACCGAACATGATAAACTGAATGAGTGGAATGACCAGTACCTTGAGCTGAAAACCGTTCCACGAGGTAAAAAATCCCGGATAGAACATGGGGGCGGTGACAAACGCAGCCATCCAGAGGGAAAACGATGTCGCGGAAAGAACCGGGCGACTCCTCACATACACTGCAAGTGTAACGGGAACCGCAATGGCAAAAGGACCGATATAACAGGTGTGACCGGTCAACAATAAAACAATAATTATGGCAGCTGACAAAATACTGATCGCGAGTAAAGCATTAGCGGTTTTTTGCGTTGAACGCCGGGAACCTGACCCGTCGGAAGCTGCCTGATTATTCATAAAAGAATTCTCTCCGTAATAAAGTACATGATAGGGTGACTGACATGGATATCATTTTTCAGTCGTTCCGTTCTGGAGCCAGCCGGTGAGCGCTTCACGGCTGTCCGTTCCCGACATAACGCTGAATCTGTTTTTTCCTCCACCGCAGAAAGTATCGAGCATATGCGTATACCGGTCACACGTTTTTTGCGGGAGGGATTTCGCGGCGCAGTCGACAGGATTGTAAACGAGAACTTTCCCCGGCGCGAAAACGCAGAAGAGATCGATCAAATCGTATGCGGTCAGCGCCGAAGGAACTACGGTAGAGCCGATGGTCTGGTCATAACGTTCCTCCGTAACCGCCGATTCCCACGATACCGGCGAATCGATGAGCGCCAGAGCGGAAATATGGCTGTCGAGGACTGCCGCATGCAGAAGAGCGGGGCCCGCGATCCCGACTCCTATTCCGGTGATACGCTCCGGAACGACGCAGTCGAGCGATTTCAGGAACACGCATGCACGGGCGATGTGCGAGGCCTGAATCCCCGTTATGCTCCTGCCGATAAGCTGAGCGCCGAATATGATGTTGTAGCTCACCCCGCCGATGACGGAGTCTCCCTGGTTCGTGTCGACCGCTAGCTCGCCAAACCCGGGAAGATCCGGCGAACAGACGCAGTATCCCTTCCGGACGAAATCCTCGATTTGTCCTCCCGGTTCCGCGCCGGTTTGTTTTCCCGCGGGATTCACATAAAGAATCGCCGGATACCGTCCCCCGCCGGTCGGCACAAACAGCAGGACAGGAAGAGGAAGGCCGTCCTCACCATCGAGAATGTACTTTTCGATGGTGTAATCCTCACGGTTGAAGCGGCCGCAGAAAACCGGCTCCTTCATCGTTCCGGGAGAACGGTACCCCGAAAGTCCGGAAGCCGAACCGCGTATCCTCGAAGCATACTCCGTTGTATTCATCCGGTTTTTTTGGAGCTTTCCGAGTATCGCCACGGCATCCTCTGCGATCAGATCGTGGATGGTTTTCGAGCCCGAGGTGACAGCCTGTCCGGTCTTTGTGACACGGAGAAGATCGGGGCTTATCGGCGTTATCGTTTCGTCCGTGTAATTCGACTGCATGCCGAATGTGTGCAAAAAGAACCGGTAGACCGCCTCACGGTTTTTCAGCGTCGACTGGTGCGGGGAATCGTCTTCGACCATGGACAGGGACTTCGATGCGCTCACCGGTGGAATCGCCTGTAAGCTCGTCACCGTTTCCCGTGCGCCCTGGATACTGAAAAAATCACGGGTGGTGGTCACGACGAGCGTCGGCTTCAGATCACGGGCAACCAGAAAATCGCCGTGGTCGAGACCGCTCGAAATCTGTCCGAGGAGATTCTGCTCCGCATCCTGCGGCCCGATAGACTGGAGCAGCCGCCTGAAGCTCGTAATGTAGCACTCGGGCGCCGCCGCAGCAATACGGGTATCCATGGCACCTAAAAACGCCGACATGGTCCCTCCGCCCGAGCGGCCGTGCACAACGATACGCTGAGGATCGACATCGGGCCGCGCTGTCAGGTAGTCGACCGCGCGGATGCAATCCCAGAGCCTGACCATCGCCATGGTTCGCCCGAGGAAGAGATACTGCAGGCCGGCATATGAATGCTCCTGTGTCGGGCCTCCGACGTACGATGTTCCTTTTTCCTTATCGACGTACTGAAGCCGTTCGCCCTGCCCTGCCGGGTCGATGGCGAAAACGAGGAATCCTTTCCGCGCAAGATTGAGAATGACCTGCTGGTAAGCCTCGCTCCGGAATCCGTCAACCGTGTGGCCGCAGACATAGAGTACCGCGGGAAGACGTCCGGGCGCATTCGGAGATTTAAAAACAGCGCCTGTGACCCAGAATCCGGGACGAGACTCGTACACAATCTTTTCGACCGCAATCCCCTCGCGCTCGATCGTACCGGTAACACGCACGTTGAGGGGAGTTTTCGCGGGCAGCGGGCCGAATGCGGCGTCAAGCTTACGGTGAACAGCCGTGGTATAGGACGTATATTGATCGACGGAACGGATTCCGGCAAGGGTCTGGTCACGGGCATCGAGAAACCGGTATGATTCGCTTGCGATAAGGTTATAGAGAGCATTCTGAGCGTTTTCGTGGGCTTTCCATGTCTTCAGGACGGAAAGATCATCCTGCGCATTGGCCGCGCCCCCGATAAACACGAGCATACAGAGAACAAAGATGCTCAGAGCCATTGATCGTCCCTGAACACGGGCGGATTCGAAAAAAGTGAACGGTTTCATGCTATTTCACCACGATATTTACGAGTTTACCGGGTACATAAATAGTTTTCACAATCGTTTTACCCTCGGTAAAACGCATGACATTCTCATGGCCGACAGCGAGCGCTTTTGCCTTGTCCTCCGGAATATCGACCGGCGCCCGCATAGTTGCCCGGACTTTGCCGTTCACCTGTGCGACAAGCTCGAAGGTATCGACGATAATCCTCGATTCATCCCAGACGGGCCACCCGGCGGTAAAAACGCTTTCACGGTGACCGAGCATCTCCCACAATTCCTCGGCAAGGTGCGGACCGAACGGGGCGGTAAGCCGCACGAGAACCTCGACCGCATCCCTGCCGACTGTGTCGCGCTTTGTAATGCCATTGAGAAATTCCATCATGAACGCGATGGCTGTGTTATATTCGAGATTTTTGATGTGCTCCGTCACATCGCGGACGGTTTTGTGTATCATGGTAATCATTTCCTGATCATCCGGCTGCGCCGCGGTTAAAACGCCAGCGAGAACGAGCCTGTAGAGACGGTCATAGAAGCGGCGGACGCCGGTGATACCCTTGTCCTGGAAATCGCCGCCCTGGGTGTACGGCCCGAGAAACATGAGGTAGGTCCTGAAACAGTCTGCGCCGTATTCATCGATGAACTCGTCGGGATTCACCACATTACCGCGGCTCTTCGACATCTTTGCGCCATCCTTTATGATGAGGCCGTGCGCTCGGAATTTTTTGAACGGTTCATCGAAGTCGATGTATCCCATATCATGAAGCGCCATGGTTATGAAGCGGGTATAGAGAAGGTGAAGCACGGCATGTTCGTTTCCCCCGATATACATGTCGACGGGGAGCCATTTCCGTGTCCGCTCCCTGTCGAAAGGCCTGTCGCTGTATTCGGTCGACGGGTACCGGAAAAAATACCATGCCGAATCGAGGAAGTTATCCATGACATCCGTCTCGCGCTGTGCCGGACCACCGCACTTGGGGCATGTCGTATTCACGAACCCGGGATTGCGCGCGAGCGGAGAATGACCCGAGCCATCCGGCCTGAAATCCTCCATCTCCGGCAGGAGCACCGGGAGATCGCTTTCCGGAACAGCCTGTGTACCGCATGTATCACAATAAACTACCGGAATCGGCGGTCCCCAGTACCGCTGACGGGAAATACACCAGTCGTGGAGGCGGAAATTGATCTTTTTCTGACCCTTTCCCCTGTCGGCGAACCACTGGGTGATTTTTCCGATGGCATCCACCGAGGGAATACCATTGAACTGGCCCGAATTGATCATGATTCCCTCGTCGGTATATGCGGCGGTAAGATCGTGACCGGAACCATCGGGCGATATCACCTCGATAACGGGTAGATCGAATGTCCGTGCAAATGCAAAATCACGCTCGTCATGGGCGGGAACAGCCATGATCGCTCCGGTGCCGTAACCGATAAGGACATAATCGGCGACCCAGATAGGTATGGGGAGGCCGGTTGCCGGGTTTATCGCATAACCGCCGGTGAAAACGCCCGTTTTCTTCCCTGCCTCATCAACCCGTTCCTGTTCGGTTTTGGCAGCGGCAGCACGGACATAGTTCCCGACCGCCTGTTTCAGTTCCGGTGCTGTGACTTTTTCGACAAGCCCATGTTCCGGCGCGAGCACCATGTACGTGGCGCCGAAAATGGTGTCGGGGCGGGTTGTAAAAATACGAAGTTTATCA
Source organism: bacterium (assembly GCA_021372535.1). Lineage (NCBI taxonomy): Bacteria > bacterium. The sequence goes on along the minus strand of JAJFUH010000036.1, from coordinate 49,529 downwards.
TCGCATCCCGCAATGTCGAAATCGATTTCTGCGCCCTCGCTGCGGCCTATCCAGTTACGTTGGGCGGTTTTGGTAATCTCTGACCAGTCGATGACATCGAGGTTCGTGTGGAGACGGCCTGCGTAATCGGTTATCCTGAAAAACCACTGGCGCATGTTTTTCATCGTCACCAGAGAACTGCACCGTTCGCATGCGCCGGAAATGACCTGTTCATCGGCAAGCACTGTCTGGCACGAAGGACACCAGTTGACCGTGGCGTCCGCCTGGTATGCGAGCCCGTGGTTGTATAACTGGGTAAAAATCCACTGTGTCCACCGGTAATACAGTTTGTCGGTGGTATCCACCTGGTGCGACCAGTCGAACATGGCGCCGATCATCTTAAGCTGGGTGTCGCGGAAGCGAGCGATATTCTTCGGAACGAGCTGCGCGGGGTGCAGCCCCTTCTTCAACGCGAAATTTTCCGAATGCATGCCGAAAGCGTCAAATCCGATCGGTTCGAAAACATCATAGCCGGTCATTTTCATGAATCTGCCGTAAATATCAGACCCCGTAAAGGCATAAACATTTCCCACATGGAGACCCTCGGCGGAGGGATACGGAAACATCATCAGGTTGAAAAAAGGCCTCTCTGCCCTGTCCAGATCTACTCGATAATCACCGCGTGTCTCCCATCGTTCTCTCCACTTCTTCTCTATGGTCCGGTGATCGTATTTCGCTTCTGTGCTTCTGTTCATTCGTCCCTCACTAGTATTTTCATATAACGAGTTTCATTTATTCAATGTACCTGTAACTTTCCAATATAACAAACGGAAAACATTGATTCAATTACAAATCGAAACCTTTGAAGTAATTATAAGTAACGTGTTCCCGGATGTATGATATAATGTTTTCTTCTCTCTCCTGTTTACGGAAGAGGGGCCGAGTGTGAGGGTAATATTGCCAGCATCCCTGACCCTTCTCCCATGTGTGGAAAAAAAGAACTCATAACCAATATGAAAATGTATTGCTGAGCGTAAAGGTCATGACGGAGAATTCCGGAATTCATGAAGCGGAGTGAAATATATCGTGCGGAAAATTACGAACTGCCTGTATTGCATTACTACTTTTTCTTGAGGTCATCGATTGTTTTCTGGAACTGATCGATTTGTTTTCCTGTTTCGAAAGGCCGGGATTCATCCTGTATTTTGAAAAGTTTCATGAGAGCAGGCCCAAAAAGGAGCAGAGAAACAAAAATAATCATCACCGACGTCATGATAACGACCCAGTCAACCCTGAACCCGCCTTTTTTGCCTGCTTTAGGGGGAATTTTCCTTTTACGCTGCGTCGAGCGCTTAACCCTGAAACACTCGATATCGATATTATTCCTCTGCGCCAGTTGCATGATGGCTTCGGATTCATCTTCATCACGGACAATAATCCGGAGCGTGGTGTTCGGGTTATCAAGGATCGATTTCCATTTGAGAACGGTGGCTTTCTCGTTAAAGGTTGCCCCCTCCTCAATACAGACAGCGATCCGTTTATGGTGTTCGGAAATGAGCATATCCGGCGAAGTACCTCTCCAGTTTCCCGGAACAGAAGGACTTTCCGAGATAAAATCGGAATAGACTGTCGTTCCTTTTTTCCGGTATTTGAAAAAAAGGAATTGAAGAAGTCTCTGATTATCATGTGTGGAATTTACGGGCATGGGATTATACTTGTTACCATATTATGAGTTTTGATTCATACCAACTGTTATTTTATAATCCTTTGGAATCAATTGCAACAGAAAACTATTCTCACTCTTCTTCATTCATAACAGACAACAGCGAGTTTTTGTCGTCCATTTCAGGCGGTTTGTGAAATTCCGATCTTCCCGAAAGACTCAAAAAACCGATACTTCCCACAATCATGATCAGAATGAAGTATACGAGACGGTCCAATCCCGCCGAAAGACCCGACAGGCCGACTTCTTTCCCCAGCATTCCGGCTGTCCAGGCGCTCGCAATCTCAGCAATTCCCAAACCTCCGGGCATAAAGGTCACGATTCTGAAGAAATTACCGACAGTCAGGATGACAACGCTTTCCAGGAGGTTCACCGAGCCCGAAAACATCGACAGCGCTATCATGAACCTCAGCGAACAGAGCAGGTAGTACACAATTTCAACAGTTACCAGAGTCGCGACAAGCCGGTGATCCGAAAATATTTCCCTGAGCGAATGGAGAAACAGGGCGATTATACGGGGAAAGCGCTTGAGGTTGAGGGTGATATTCGCCGCGCCTATGAACACCGCACAGAAGATGATAAGCAGCGCGAAAAACACCGGAATCATCTTGTCATGGGTATATCCCAGCAGGTAAAAAATCAGATAAGTAATGATTCCCAGTATCCCTGAGGCAAGAATGAAAAATACGATATAGGTAAGAATAAATGTGATGTAAGAATGAAGACGGACGCCGTATTTTCGTGACAGATAGTAGCCGGTGCTGAAAGTCCCCGCCTTCGGAACAATATGATTGATGGCCTGCGACAATCCGAACATGAAGAATGACCTGACCGCGCCGAGATCGTAACCGACCTTGCGTATCATGAGACGGAAACGGACGGATTCAACCACCAGCGTCAGAACATTCAATCCGAGCAGGAGGGATATATTCAGCGCGGTAAATCGGGCATGCGAGGCAAACCGGTCATAGTTCTTCACCGTATAATGTATTGCAAAAAAAAGTATCCCCGCAAGCAGCAGATAGCGGAGAGCCATTACAGAAAATTTTTTCCAGTGTGCAGTGTTCATTCTTCCTGCCGGTTATAAGGTAACGGAAACAAGAAAACGGTTAATCACCGGTGTCATCATGAAACCGTGACTGGAATACCTCCCGACTTCAGCGAGCGCTGGCCCGCATCGAGCACCTTGGTGACGATGAGCCCGTTTTCTCCGTCGGTGAGGGGTTTCGTATCATTTTCGATGCAGGTTATAAAATGTTCGCATTCAATTTTCAGCGGCTCGGCCATCTTAACGGCCGGTAAAAAGATATTCCCGTCCCTGAGCGACAGGAATTCCCCGTATGACCCATACTCACCGGACTTCTGAACACCCTTGTCATAAATCTTGATTTTTTCGCGGGGCTCCATATCATCGAAAACAATCATCTGCCGGGAACCGACGATAGTCGTGCGCCGCACCTTGTGAGGATCGAGCCAGCTCACATGTACATTGGCTATCTTGTTGTTCGGAAAATTCATGGTCAGGAAAACGACATCCTCAATACCATCCTGAAGGTAACACTTTCCGCATGCACTTACCGAAACCGGCTCCATTTCCATCAAATAGAGCGCCACCGAAATATCGTGGGGAGCAAACGACAGCAGCGCATTCTCGTCGTTCCTCACTTTCCCGAGGTTGAGGCGCTGGCTGTAGAGATAGTACAGATCACCGATCTCACCGTTATTGATATACTGCTTGATCATGGCGATACAGGGATGATAGAGAAGAAGGTGGCCGACCATGAGCTTCAGGTTTTTCCTGCCGGCAAGCTCCATAAGCTCGCGGGCATGATCGACCTGCAACGCTATCGGTTTTTCGACGAAAACATGCTTGTCCGCAAGAAGAGCTTTCCGGGCAATCTCATAGTGTAAACCCGCTGGAGCGCCAATAACGACAGCCTGTACCTCTTTATCCTCAAGAACTGCCTCATAACGTTCTGTCACCCGGATATCAGGAAAGGTCTGAGATACCGAATTCAGAACGGCAGGAGAAACATCCGCAACATATTTCAAACGGGCAGACTTTAATTCATTGAATGTTCTGACAAGGTTTTTTCCCCAGTACCCCGAGCCGATAATACCTACGACCTGCATACACACTCCTTCACAATCAGTTTATTGCTGAATCAAACAGTATCAATTTCGTATGATTCCATGAATTTGATAAAAAAATTCCCTTACATTCGTATTCGGCATTATAACAATATCAGTAAACAATACCCCGGATTTTTGCAGCACATCAGAGGACTGAGGGCAATAACGTCCAAAGGTATGAGGTGGAAATTCATTCCCTTGTTCAGGCTCAAAGGGTAACCACAGGGAGTTACCCCGACGGCATGGAGTTGATCGTCATTTTCCGTGCTCCGTATCAGTATCCGAGGGTTCGTTGAGTTTCACAAGAACCTTGGATATACGGTTACCGTGGATTTCCCTGATCGTAAAGGTGACATTCTCCCATTCAACGATTTCACCGCCCTGCGGGATGAATCCGAGCTGATTGTAAAGAAAACCGCCGAGAGTATCAAAATCCTCGTTGGGAATCGAGGTATTGATCATCTCATTGACATCATCCACGTCCAGTCCGGCATCCATCAGAACAGTCTGTTCGCTCAGCCAGAGGGCGCTCTGTTCCTCCTCGTCATACTCGTCGTTAATCTCGCCCACGATTTCTTCGAGGAGGTCTTCCATGGCGACTATACCCGCCGTGCCGCCATATTCATCGACAACGATGGCGATGTGCACCTTGGCAATCTTGAATTCCTTGAGGAGAACGGAAATCTTCTTCGTTTCAGGAACAAAATAGGCATTCCGCATGATTTCGGTGACGACACAGTTTTCCTTCCCCTTTTTGGCAATGGCCGTCAGGAGGTCTTTTGCATAGATTACGCCGACAATGTTGTCCACCCTGCCGTCGTAGAGCGGTATCCGGGAATGGCCTTCTTCTTCAAAAATCGCAATGAGTTCATCCATCGAAATATCTTTTTTGGCAGCGACCATATCGATACGGGGAACCATGACCTCGCGGACAGTCGTGTCGGAAAATTCCAGAATGCTTTCGATCATTTCCTTTTCTTCCTGCTCGATTACGCCATCCTCGCTCTCGGATTTGACAAACTCGATAAGCGCTTCCTCTTTCACCGCAAGCTCGATATTTCTCTTAATCAATATAGAAAGAAGCCGTTCGAGCGAATACGACAGAGGAAAGAGAATGACATGAAAAACCAGAAGGAAATAGGCAAGCCGCGAAACGGTTTTTTCATAGTCACCCATGGCAACGAGACGCGCAACCAGGACATCCATGAGAATGTATGCTGTAATTGCCACACAGCACGCTGCAAAACCGATCTCGAGTATACCCAGCCCCAACTGTCCGTAATACCGGAGAAAATATGCGTATAAAAGAATGGTACCGACCACAATCGAGATTATTTTCCCCGTTTTGAGCATGAGATGAAAACGTCGTTTGTTGCTGAGAATTCCAAGCACGACCGATGCGCCGCGGATATTGTTTTCCGCAAGCTTTTCGAGCGAATCGCGTGAAATGAATCCTATCGCGATTTCCGCTCCTGAAAACATGATCGATGCCAGAAGCGCGGCAAAAAATCCCGCCAACATCACTACAAAAATTAACACGGCAATCCCCCGGAGCTGAAAAAATCATAAACAAGCTTCTCCGTATCACCGGTCATGGACCGGTATGACTCATCGGTATCGTGAACTCGTCCTGTCAGGTGAAGAACACCATGAGCGACCAGGCGGATGATTTCCTCCTCGAACCGGACACCATATTCTTCCGACTGGACTTTTGCCCGGTCAAGGGAAATATAGACCTCGCCTTCAATTTTTTCCGATGGCTTTTCCGACAGATTGAAACTCAATACATCGGTCGTCCCTTTCCGCTTTCTGTACGATTCGTTCAATTCGGTCATCTTTTCGTCGCCGATGAAAACCACATTGATTTCGGCATCCGAAATCCCGCACGATGTAAGGATATATATGGCAAAATCCCGGATACGTTCGCTGCCCAGGGGCAGAACGCCCCCGATTTCTTCACTTTCAAGCACATCGACGGTGATCAATTCCGGCCCGCCTCTTTTAAATCCATACCGGCGGAGGTCGTTTTCTCTCCGTTCCCGGTATTTTTCTTTTCATTGATCTGCCACGGATATTCGATACGTCCATGGTGGGAGCCAACGAGTATCGGGAGGAAACTACCCTCGATATCGTGGAGGTCCTTGAGGGTAAGCTCGCATTCATCGAGCTCTCCCTCGATGAATCGTTTCTGGATAATGGTATTGATAAGCGTTTTCAGGCGGCCCGGAGACCGTTCCCGGACAGACCTGCTGGCTGCCTCAACAAGGTCCGCGAGCATGACAATTGCGGCTTCACGGGTTTGCGGCTTCGGCCCCGGATACCTGAATGCGGACTCGTCAACCTTGTCGTTGCCTGCATCCTCGACCGCTTTCTGATAAATCGATGCCATGAGACTTGTCCCGTGGTGCTGGCGGATTATATCGAGAATGTCCTCGGGAAGCCCGTGCTTTTCTCCGAGCTCAGCGCCCTCTTTGACATGTGAAACGATGACGAGAGCGCTCATATTGGGCGAAAGACGGTCATGGGGATTTTCGCCGCCCATCTGGTTTTCGATGAAATATTCGGGTATGATCATTTTACCGATATCATGGTAATACGAGCCGACCCGTGCAAGCAGCGGATTCGCGCCGATCTTTTCCGCCGCGGCCTCCGCAAGCGTACCCACCACGAGAACCGAAGAGAATGTCCCGGGCGCTTTAACCGCAAGCTCCTTGAGCAGCGGATTGTTGAGATCGGAAAGCTCGAGGAGCGTTATATCGGTAGTCACCTTGAAAACACTTTCGAGGAGCGGCAGGATGCCGATGGCGATAATGGGGCAGAAAAAGCCGTTGATCGCCCCGATGAACATGTCATAACCCACATCATTCCATGATGTGTGGGTCAGCCAGTCGTTTGTGGATGCAATGGAAATCGCCATGGTGAGCGGAAGAAAAAACATGGAGCGGTAAAACTCCTTCCTGTGCCGCACTCTTCCGACAGTCACCGCACCGACGCCGCCGGCAAGAAAATAAATCACCCCTATGCGGAAACCCGAGCCCGGCAGCATCGATGCCGCAATGAACGCGACCACAATCGAGACCATGATACCGAGTTCGGAATCATACAATATTGTTGTCAGTATGGAAGCGATAGCGACGGGTATCAAAAAACCCGACAGGATGCCGCTCCAAGCGGAATAGAATGCAGCGGAAAGCGGGATGACCGTAATCAATGTCAGCAGCAGCAGCCGTGGAAACGAAAAAAAGATTTTCCGGCGATACAGAAACAGATATCCGACAAAAATACCGATGATGCCGAGAGCGATGATAATCTTCCCCAGAGCGATCAGATAGTGCTCGCGGGGATTTTCCATGAACGAGCGCCGGGACAGCTCTTTTTTCAGCGTTTCGAGCGCTGCGAGGTGCTGGGCGGTAACCTGTACATTAGCATCGATAATCCGCTCATTTTTCTTATAGGAAACGATGAATTCCGTGACCGCCATGCGGGCCTCGCGCCGTTTCTCCATGGATCGATCCCTGTTATACCATACATTCGGTCTTACCAGACGGTTTGCGACTGTCTGTATAATACGGAGATTCGTCTGGCTGAGACGATTCCCGAACGAATCATCGAGTTTCTTTCCAACCAGTTCGCCGGCTTCATCCGCTCCCAGAATATCATTCACCTCCATGATGGTTGTTTTTTCCCCATCTTCGAGTGTAAATTGATCATCGGTCAGTGCGAGAACATCTTCTCTGCGGGGGACAATAAAGAGCTCAAAAACGTCATCGAGCGCTTTTCTGATCGTCACCTTTATTCCCCGGGAAACGGTGCTCCGTGAAGTACGCATAATCGTTGCGAGCGAATCAATGTAGGAATACTCAATCCTCCCGAACATTTTCTGCGACTCATTCCCGACAAAGGAATCGGTGTGGCGTTGTACCCGTTCTTCCACTGCCTTGAAAAGCGAATCGATTTCCTCATTCACCGTCTGAGGAACAGTCCTGTCAAATGTAAAAACGGGGAGTGTCGAGTATTCGGCGTTGAGCTGTTCCTGTTCGAGCTCTTTCTGCGGTTTTGGAACCACAAAATCAAATGGAGCAATTTCGCGGCGCGGAGAGATATCGCCCTCTTTCAGGTTCGGAAGAGAATAGACTATCCAGCCGGCGCTTTTCGATACGAGCGAAAGATACAATGCGGAAAAAGCGGCGATCACAAAAAGCCCGAGCAGAATGCGGGCAATGAGGCTCCGGTAATCCTGCGTGATCTCGGTGCCGAGACCAATCGTTATTTTCTGGGATTTAAACCGGGAGAAAAACTTTTTCACGGCAGATTATCCCGTTTACCATCATTGTTTTTCTGAATCTGCTTCGACTCATGATCCGAATAGGCATTGATAATATTCTGAACGAGCCTGTGCCGCACCACATCACGGCTGGTCAACCTGATAAACGCGACCCCCTCGATACCGGAAAGGATAGATTCGACAGCAAGCAGGCCGGAATGATCGTTCTGCGGGAGATCGATCTGTGTTACATCACCGGTTATAACCATCCTGGAATTGACACCGAGCCGTGTGAGAAGCATCTTCATCTGACGTTTCGTGGTGTTCTGCGCTTCGTCCAGGATAATATATGCATTGGCGAGCGTCCTGCCTCTCATGTAAGCCAGCGGAGCGACCTCGACCACATCCTGATCCTGAAGCTTCTGAAGTTTTTCAGGGCCAAGCGTATCGATGAGAGCATCATAGAGCGGGCGGAAATAGGGCTCCACTTTATCCCTGAGGTCACCGGGAAGAAATCCGAGGCTCTCTCCCGCCTCGACCGCAGGTCTGCAGAGGATTATCTTGCCGACCGAACGGCTCTTGAGCGCCGAAACCGCCATCGCGACTGCCAGGTATGTTTTCCCCGTTCCGGCAGGGCCGATGCTGAACACGATATCATTTTCCATCATCGCGTTGAGGTACAGACACTGGCCGAGCGAGCGGGGCCTTATCTGCCGCCCCTTTGCATTCAGAATAACGGTTTCGAGGCCGACCGGACCTGCCGGGCCGCCGCTTTCAAGGTAATCGAGAGCCGAAGATAACGTATGCTCGTCAAAACGTGTCCCCGTCGCGATAAGGGCATCCATTTCACTGATTATCTTCGCCGCCTTTTTGGCAGCTACTTTATCGCCGGAAATTTTTACGGCTCCATCACGGCAGACTACCTGAACACCATACCTGTCTTCAAGAGCCTTTATATTGAAATCTCCACAACCGAACAGATCAAGATAATTCGAACTTGACGGGTAAACAAGTTCGACGGATTCCGTACTCAAATCGTTCAATCACCCCTTCAAAAAAAAATTCCCGGAAACCTGGGTCTTCCCCGGGAATTCAAAAAGATTTTTGAATTGCTCGAACCATGTTTTACGATATGATATCATACAGTATTCATAATATATTTTTTTGCCCGAAAGTCAAGTGAAAGTTATGGCCGGGCGTCAAGCACACATCAGGTTTTCCGTACACTCAATCCGAGTGTAATGAGCTGATCGCGCGTCACTTCGGACGGTGTGTTGTCCATAAGCGAAATGCCCTGGTTGGTTTTCGGGAATGCGATGACTTCCCTGATCGATCCCAGTCCTCTCAGGAGCATGACAAACCGGTCAAAGCCGAAAGCCGCACCGCCATGAGGCGGAGCTCCGAACTCGAGCGCCTGAAGGAGATGACCGAATTTTTCCTGGGCATCCTCCGGCGATATTCCGATTTTTCCGAGCATGCGCATCTGCAGATCGCTGTCATGAATTCTGATGGAACCCGATACGATCTCTGTCCCGTTTATGACAAGATCATATGCCCGCGAGCGGACACTTAACGGATCGGTATCGAGGAATTTGATATCTTCCTCCATCGGAGAGGTGAACGGGTGATGCATCGATACAACTTCTCCCGTTTCGGCGTCCTTTTCAAAAAGTGGAAATTCCGTAACAAACAGAATATCGAACCGTGAGCGGTCAATGAGATCGAGGTCCTCGCCAAGCTTGAGCCTTACCGCCCCGAGGGTTTTATTGACTACGGCGGGTTTATCGGCGACAAAAATGAGAAGATCGCCCGGAACCGCATCCATTTTACCTATAAGCTCTTTTTGAACCTCAGCGCTGAAAAATTTCACGATGTTCGATTCGAGTCCCTGAGCGGTCACTTTCATCCATGCCATACCGCCGGCGCCCTGTTCCTGCGAAAAAGCGATAAGCCCGTCCAGCCTGCTTCTCGACATGGAAGCGCCATCCCTGACATTGATCGATTTGACAAGCCCGCCGCTCTCGATGATACTCCTGAACACCTTGAAATCGCTTTTCTGAACGATATCGCCGACATTGACCATTTCGAGGCCGAACCGCGTATCGGGTTTGTCGACACCGTACCGGTCCATTGCTTGAACATAGGTTATCCGTGGAAATTTCTCGGCGAAGGTCATGTTCATGTTCTTCCTGAAGATTTCCCTGACGAGGTCCTCGACAACCTGCAGAACATCGTCCTCCTCGACAAAGCTCATCTCGAGGTCGATCTGGGTGAATTCGGGCTGACGGTCTTTTCTGAGGTCTTCATCCCTGAAACACTTGGTTATCTGGAAATAGCGATCGAACCCGGAAATCATCAGAAGCTGCTTGTAAATCTGCGGCGACTGCGGAAGCGCATAAAATGAGCCGAACGTCCGTCTCGATGGCACGAGGAAGTCGCGGGCGCCTTCCGGGGTGCTTTTCATGAGAAACGGTGTTTCTATCTCCACAAAATTGCGTTCCAGCAGAAAGGTGCGTACGACTGCCGCCACCTGAGAACGGAAAATGAGGTTCTGCTGCATTTCCTGACGCCGCATATCGAGATACCGGTACTTGAGACGGATTTCCTCGCCGACTTCCTTGTACTCATCAAGCGGGAACGGTATCGGCTTGGACCTGCCCAGCACTTCTATATCATAGCATGTCACTTCAACTTCACCGGTTTCGAGCCGGGGATTGGTCATTCCTTCCTTGCGCGGTTCCACGATACCTTTGACGCTTATCACCCATTCCGGGCGAATGTGTTCGGCGGCGGCATGGGTTTCCGCATGCTTTTCAGGGTTAAAAACAACCTGGGTCAGCCCCCAGCGGTCGCGAAGATCGACAAAAATCACACCGCCGTGGTCACGCCGGCGGTGCACCCAGCCTGAAAGAACGACGTGTTTCCCATTATCGGATAATCTCAACTCGCCGTTGTTGTGTGTTTTACGTAGTCGCAATTCAATACCTCATGATAAGTTTATCTGTTCAATGAACCGTTTTTTTCAGTATTGTGATAAAATCATCGAATACCATCGTATTCTGCTCGGATTTCTCCATGTCGCGGACAGTAACCGCGTCACCGTCCGGCTCGACAATAACGGAATATCTCGCCCCGCATCTCGCCGCGGTTTTCATCTGAGCCTTCATGCTCTTGCCCATGTAATCCATATCCGCCGGAATTCCGAGTTCCCGTATCGCCTGAACATGCCGCATCACGCGCTCCTGCGAACCGGCCCCGGTGCCGACAACATATATAAAAGCCGTTCCCACTGGAGCCGTGATCGTTCCCGCACTCTCCATGGCGAGAATCAGCCGCTCGATACCGCATGCAAAACCCACAGCCGGAACATCGGGCCCTCCGAGCTCCGACACGAGACGATCGTATCTGCCGCCGCCCATGATGGACGACTGCGCCCCGATCGAGGATTGGCCGTTGCCCGTTCCTCCATACGGCACCTCGAAAACGGTGCCGGTATAATAGTCGAATCCCCGGACAAGCGAACAGTCGCGGGTGAATGCTACATCGTTACGGCCAAGAAATTCACAGACCTGTTCAAAGTGCGCTTTATCCTCAGCGGTCAGATAATCGAGTGTCCGGGGAAGTCCGCCGGATTCCCGGAGCATATCCCTGCATTGGGGAACCTTGCAGTCGAGCACCCTGAGCGGATTGGTCGTTTTCCTCCTCCGGCAGTCATCGCAGAGGCGATCATGGACGGTATCGAGGAAAGAAACAAGCGCCTCGCGATATGCTCCCCTGCTTTCCGGCCCGCCGAGAGAGTTAACGGAAACAGTCAGTTTACCGAGACCGAGCCTGTCACAGATTCTATCGAACAGGATCATGACTTCGGCATCGACAAGAGGCGACGGCGATCCGATCGCTTCGACACCGAACTGGTGAAACTGGCGCTGACGGCCTTTCTGCGGTCTTTCCTGACGGAACATCGGTCCCATGTACCATGCCTTGAGCGGCAGCCCGCGCTGGTCGAGCGAATGTTCGATAAATGCCCTGACCACCGAGGCAGTACCCTCCGGACGAAGCGTCAGACTCCTCCCCCCCATATCGGTGAAGGTGAACATCTCCTTGCCGACTATATCGGTATCCTCGCCGATAGACCGGGCAAAAAGCGGCGTTTCCTCGAATACAGGCGTCCGTATCTCGGAATAGCCATAGACTGCCATGGTATCACGGACAACCTGCTCGATCCGGCCCCATGTCTCAGTCTCACCGGGCAGTATATCCCTCGTCCCTTTTATCGCTTTCAGCATGTTTGATTCTTAGTCTATGGTTTGTGTTTATGGTCTATGGTTCATCCGGATGTACAGGGTAACCGAAAGCCACTTTACCGTACATCGGGACATCTTCAGGCTCTTTGAGGGACTGAAGTATAAAAAATCACGGTAATTCATCGTGTAAAGATACTGCAAATAGATTTTAAATATACGGTTTTTAAAACTTTGAGTCAAATAGTTTGTATCGAACGACGTCCCCCCTATAAGAACACCTTTTTTCACTATACCGCTCCTTTGCGGGCAGGTATGAAAGGAGCATCGTAATGAGATAATTTTAAAAACAGGCGACAGCCAGCATTCAATCGGCGTATTCTCCTGAATAAAACCATTGACAGATATGCTGTCTGCGCTATATTTTGATTTATTCACCTTTAAAAAAAGGAAAAATCCCATGGTACTCAACACGGTCGACTGGGCATTTATTATTCTGTATTTCCTTTTCTCACTCGGAATCGGTCTGGCTTTTTCGAAAAAAGCGGGTACATCTATTCAGAGTTTTTTTGTTTCCAGCCGCAGTCTCCCCTGGTGGCTTGTCGGTACCAGCATGGTTGCCACGACCTTTGCGGCGGATACTCCGCTTGCTGTTACCGGAATGGTTGTAAAAGACGGTATCGCCGGTAACTGGCTCTGGTGGAATATGGCGCTGTCCGGAATAATGACCGTGTTCCTTTACGCTCGTCTCTGGCGGCGGGCCGAAGTCATTACCGATGTCGAATTCATCGAGCTCCGGTACTCGGGCAAACCGGCCGCCATCCTCCGTGGTTTCAGGGCGCTCTACCTCGCGCTTCCCATAATCTGCATCACCATGGGATGGGTTAATCTAGCCATGGCAAAAATCATCTCGATGACCATGGGAATCGATAAATGGCTCGCTCTTGCAATCTGTCTTTTTGTCACGGTCATATATTCCACATTCAGCGGATTATGGGGTGTGGTGGTCACCGATTTCTTCCAGTTCATCATTGCCATGGCCGGATCCATCATGCTCGCCTTTTTTGCGATAAGGGATATCGGAGGCATCGATGCATTGAAAAATCAGGTCATGGCGATTTCCCCCCACGGAACGAACGCTCTCAACTTCCTTCCCAGGCTCGACGGGACATGGATGCCCCTGACGACCATTTTCGTCTACATCGCCGTGATATGGTGGGCCGCATGGTATCCCGGAGCCGAACCGGGCGGAGGAGGATTCATCGCCCAGCGCATGTTCGCCGCCAAAGACGAAAAAAATTCGCTCCTTGCCGCGCTCTGGTTCAACATCGCCCATTATGCTCTCCGTCCATGGCCGTGGATTCTCGTGGCGCTCGCATCTATCGCGCTGTATCCCAGCTCCGGCGATCCCGAAGGCGGATATATTCTGGTAATGATACACCACATGCCCCCCTATCTGAGAGGACTGATGCTCGCTTCTTTCGCGGCTGCATACATGTCCACCATTTCAACGAATCTCAACGTCGGCAGCTCATACATCGTCAATGATTTTTACATGCGGTTCATCAACAAAAACGCCGACCAGAAACATTATGTGCTGGCCTCACGAATTTCCACCATCCTGCTCCTCATCGTTTCGGCGATTGTTACGCTCATGATGAGCACGGTCGTCGGGGCATTCAAATTCATGATGACCATAGGAGCCGGGACAGGGCTGGTCTACATACTGAGGTGGTTCTGGTGGAGAATCAACGCATGGAGCGAGATAACCGCCATGGTCGCTTCACTCATCACCGCCTCCATTCTCATGGCCATGGGATACTCCAACGATACCAATGAAGGTTTCACCGTTCTCATGCTGGTTACGACGCTCGTATCCACCACTGCATGGGTAACGGTCACTTTTCTGACAAAACCGGTTCCCGATGCACATCTCAGGGACTTCTATCGACGGGTTCAGCCCGGCGGCTCGCTCTGGAAAAAAATCTCCGACCACATACCTGCGGGCGAACTCATACATCCGAAGCCCCATATCGGAATTGACTTTCTGAACTGGATACTCGGCTCGCTGAGCGTGTGGCTGTTCCTGTTCGGAATCGGCCGTCTCATTCTCGGTCCGCGTCTGTATGGTTTTATTTATATTTTCACAGGCATCGTACTGTTCGTCGTAATTCAAAGAATCTTATCTAACAGGGAAAAGGTTGCATGAGATTTAAAAAGAATGCCTCGCTCGTCCTCTCGCTGTCTTTTGCTGTAGTGTGTTTATTCCATACCGGATGTGAAAAACAGGTAAATACAACTACTCCGGACACATGGTTCGCCGATACGCTTTCGACCATGACAGATCCGCAGAAGATCGGACAGATTTTTTGTCTTAGTGTCAATCCGATCCGTTATTTTCTCGAACCCGCCTATATGCAGAATATCAATACCCTTATCCGTAAATACAAACCCGGCGGTATTTATCTCATACCTCCCTCGGAAAAAACAAAATCGGAAAACCTTTACGAATTTAATGCCAACAAGCTTCTCGGAGAAATCGATCAGATGCAGGAACAATATACCGTACCGCTCCTCATAGGCGCCGATTTTGAAACCGGAGCGTGGTACTGGGATAAAAAAGCCACCCGTTTTACGTTTCCCATGGGTATTGGCGCAACCGGTTCCATCGATTATGCTTATCGTGAAGGTAAAATCACCGGGATCGAAGCAAAAGCGCAGGGAATCAACTGGATTTTTGCGCCGGTCGTCAACACGCCCGATGCATTTGAGGATCAGTTCAAAAACAGGAGTTTTTCAAGCGATACAGAGACCGTCACCAATCTCAGCATGAATTTTATCAAGGGATGCCAGGAAGCCAGAGTCGCCGCCTGCCTGAAATATTTTCCGATTGAGAAGATCGCCGGCACGCAATCCGCCGACAGCAGCACCTCCTGCCTTGTACCATTCAAGAAATGTATCGATGCAGGCGTATATTCTGTCATGGGCACACCTATAATCCTGAGCGTGGATCCGGCACAGTCTCCGCTCATGGAAGCGCATAATCTCATCGGTGAGATACTGCGGAACCGTCTGGGATTCAACGGTCTTGTGGTAAACAGTTTCATCGAAAACGAACAGGCCCCTTCATCCCCTCTCATGCAGATGAATTATGTGCTTGCCAGCCTTAAAGCCGGATATGACATGCTCATTATCCCGGAGACCAGACAATCGGAAATACCGGTTATCGACCTTTTGTTATTCGAGGCCGGAGAAGGCCATATGGATATGACCATGTTCGAATCATCGATTAAAGCCATCATGGCCATGAAAGAAAAAATGGAGCTTCATCTGATCGATACCGATGTTCCACCGCGGGGTGTGGCAGGTATCGGCCTTCCTGAGTATGACCAGACCGCAAAAGATATTTCCGAAGCTTCGGTCACCCTCGTTAAAAACGAAGGGAACATTCTTCCCCTCGATTTTAAAAAACAAACGATTGTTTCGATAGCATTTGTCGATGAGTATTCAAGCTATGACGCAACAATTTATGACAACAAGTTTGTCCAGACCTATGAATACATCGAACATATGAATGTAATCGGGGTTCCTGACAAAAGCATTGAACGTGAAGTTTTACGGCGGGTAAAAGAGGCAAATGTGGTTCTCTGTTCATTTTTCATCAAACCGCATCCGACCGAAGACCGGCTCACGAAGGAAGCAAAGAATCTTATCCGTAATATCACAAAAACAAATAAACAAACCATCGCCATATCATTTTACAGTCCGTATATCATCAATGAATTCCCCGAATTCCGGGCTTTTGTAGCAACCAACTCCCCTTCTGTCCATTCCATGGACGCCGCTATCGATGTCATTTCCGGAAAGCTCAAGCCCCACGGGAAGCTGCCCGCCGATATCTCGGCTCTGTATCCGGCAGGAACCGGCTTGCAGTATAATCAGGAGGAAAAATAACGCGGAAGGAGTGATACCCCGATCAATTTATAAAATTTAATAGAACGCGGATTTACGCGGATTGGGCGGATTTATACAGATAATATTTTTATAATATTATATATGCATTATTGATGATTTATAACGACAGCATATTCAATGTACGATTTTGACTTGGCTGACTTGTACATATCGTAAATCGCACATTAGAACTGTTCTCTTTTCTCCCTTTTTCCCTTTGACTCTTTGTCCCTTGCACCTTATGCCTTATGCCTATCTTTTTACCATCCCGAAACCGTGTTATCGATGATTTTTTCGGCAAGCATCTTGAGCGCTTCCGATATCGCCTCTTCACGTGTCAAACCATCAGAGCCCGATGATCCGGAAGCATCGTACCGGGCCCACCCCTCCATTTTGTTTTCTTCCCAGATCGCCTTGTTTTTAACACGGTCAAAGAACTGAACATCGGCGAAAATACGAATCTTGAACTGTTTGGCGCTCTCGCTTTTCGAAAAGGTATCGGCTTCGTCTATCAGCTCAACAATCGTGCCCTTGACAACCGCATCAGCCTGAAACTCACCGGTTATCTTCATATTACCGTTTTTAATGATAGCCGCCTCGATGGCGTCGGTCAGGTCCTCGACAATACCCGCTTCGACCGTCTTGTTTTCGAACAGCGGGACCGCGGCGGTTTTTATGTGGCCCGGCAGCGAGCCGGAAACACTGTAATAACTGCATCCGGCGCATAAAAACAGCAGAAGAACAGCCGTGAGAATCCTGTACATGTCTACATCCTCAGCTCGAAATAATACCGCCGGGCATCGCGCTGGTCTTTGTAGGGGGAATCGTTCATATCATCGAGCGGCCATGCGATCCTTGCCGTTAAAAGCGTTGTCAGCCGGTAAAAACTGACCATTTTGAGTCTCAATTCGACACCGACATCCCGTTTGAATGAACCCGCGCGAATCCTGTCCATGCTCATTTTCTGGAAATTCCAGGTCTTGGCGGCCTCGAAAAAGGCGGAACCATAGAGGCGCTGGAACTGCAATCCCAATACATTCCTGAATATATAAGGCTGAACCGGGAAAACATATTCGAACCTGCTGTAAAAAATCTTTGAGCCCCAGAACGCAAAATACGGGTATCCCGAAAGAATCCGTCCTCCGAGGTAGTATTTCAGCGGCCACTCATAACCGCTGCCTTCGCCTTTCCACGGGTCTTTTAACGAAAGGTCCCTGTATCCGATCAGCGCCGTTCCGCTCAGAACATGATTCCACTGCGGCATTTTCTGGTTTCTCTGGAGATACAGCAGATACTCGTTCACATCGAGTTTTTTCGTGTACGGCCGGTAATCATCGAGAAGCGGGTCCATCTGATAGGAGCCCATTGCAAACGACCCGTCGCTGTAAATCCCCATCGGGACATACAGCGTTATCTGTCCCACGAGGGAATCCGCAACGGCGGCTCTCATGTGCTTATACCTGAACAATGCCGCGGTTCCCTGAGGTGAAATGTCCGAATCGGCTGTAGGTTTTATTCTGGAATAGGAATATGCGAGCGATAACTCGTTGCTGCTGAAGTATTCGAGATCGGTGAAAAACCGGTTCTGATACAGCCATGAACTCCGGGCGCCCGGCACCTGATCGGTAATATCATTTCCGTTCACCGTAAAAGTCGATAAATCCTTTACATTCTGATCGCGTCCCAGCGTTTCATAATATTCCCGGTGTCCCCCCTCGATAATGAAACTGTGACGCGGGGCAAGGGGTATGTGAATACCCATGGTATAATCACGGAATTCGTGACGGTAAATGTCCGAAATCGTTATCTCCTGATGAAGGTCATGGAGCACATTCTTGTAGCCCAGCTCGTCGATATCGGCGAAATACACCGAATCTGCCTCGCCGTTCAAACGCCCGATGAGGTTATGTATCTCCGCACGGGATACTTCCGCGTAGAGAGTCGGTGAATGAGTATACGTGCTCGATGTAACGGGCACCAGTTTACGCTGATAGTAAATGTCGAAACTGTTGTTGAGCCTGACATCCTCCTTGAGGTTTTTTCCCACGCTGCCGGAGAACATGAATGCATCCTGACCGAGCAGATCGGATACATAGACATCCGCGCCCATATTCACGACATTCAGACCGAACCTGCTCCCGATGAACGAAGGACCGATATTGAATGTGGGAACAATGGCATTCACGATTCTCTTGCGGGTCAGCGGCTGCGCGGCAAAATTTTTGGAGAGGTCGAATTTCTCGGGCTGTACGAGGTAGGTGCGATCTTCATTGACCGTTCTGATTTCTTCAACGGTTTTATCGAGAGATGTCCTGTAGATGGAAAAATCACGTGCCTTGTAGCCCGCATAATACACTTCGCCGTTTCCGGCGGCTGAAGGACAGAAAGCGCCGCCATAGACATCGGTCAGGCGTGATGCCCTGCTTGTGGCAAAATCGAGCTTGTATATATTGAAAACACCTGTCCTGTCTGATGAATACACGAACCCGCTGCCATCCGGCAGAAAACACGGGTCGCGTTCATCAGCCGATGAACCGATCATGAGCTTGAAATTGGCCTCTTCCGCAAACGAGGTCGAATCCGAGTATCCCGATGTGGAATCCGCAATATCCCACTTGTAGCGGTACGAGCGCTCACCGGCATCGATAATTGCAATATCGCGGTCCTGGTTCTGACGGTAGAGTCCGAAGATAATCCGCGATCCGTCGGGCGAGAAGGAAGGGCGATAAAACTGGGTGCCGTCGTGCGTGGAAGTCAGGTAGCGAAGCCCGGAGCCATCCGCGTTCATGACCGCGAGCGCATTATTGCCGCCCTCGTTCCTTACAAACACGATAAGACTGTCGCCGGGCGAAAAGGAGGGGTCGACACCGCGCATCCGGACGGAAATACGTCTTTCTTTTTCCGTTTTGATATCGAATGTATAGATATCGTAAAAATTCGGGTACTTCGGAGGCCGTTTGACATATATGAGCCTGGCCGAGTCATGAGACCATGACACCCGGTAATCGACATCCTTGACAATGCGGCGCGTTTTCCCCGTTGAAAGGTCGGTAAGCATGAGGTCCGTGATGGCATAATCCCTGCCTCTGTCCGAGAGCCATGCAAGATAGCGCCCATCGGGGGAAACGGCCGGAAAATAGTCCATTGCGCCATTGTCCTGAGCGAGTTCACCCTCGACAGGCGGCCTGTTCCTGAAGGAAGCATACCGTTCATCGAGCGATTTACTCCAGTTCTCGTACAGCTTTTTAGAGCTGATACCGAGAACACCCGAGATGGTAGGATTGAAATCGAAAAGACCCGAGGAGTTATTGAGCGCGATGACCTTGTCATAACCGTATGTATTTTTTATATACCGTAAAAGGGCATAACCCTGGTTATAAACCATCTCGGCATCCATCCCCTTCTGACCGGAGAGAACGGACATTTCATCGAAGTTAAGCAGAGAATTTTCATACCATGCCGCTCTGAGAACCATATCACGGTGCGTATCCCACCTCTCGGAACCATACGTTTCGGCGGCGACCTGCGCCGTGCCTTCCGAAAACCACGCCGGCTGCGAGAGATGGTAGAGAGCGACGGATATGTCGAAGTCGGGATTCTTGTTGTATTTTCCCCCCCCTATTTCGGTATAATTCACCGGGCCACGGGCAGCCTTTTTAAGCGCCACCATATGAGTCATCTCGTGCACGAACACATTTCTCAGCCAGCTCGACTGACCGCGAAGTTCATAATCCATATTGGTGGCATATATGGTGATCGTATTCTGGTAGTAGATGGCATAACCGTTGGCAAGATCGACCGCGTCATTCACGAGACAGGTAACGCGGGGATTATCATCGAAGGAATCATAGGTTGCCATGAGTTTTTCATAGACATCATCGCAGAACTTAGCAATTTCACCGGCGGTGAATTCTCCGTTCTCATCGTATATTATCGTAAAATACTTTGTGTCGATACTGTCAATCGCATAGGCACTGTGCGGCGATACAAATGCCCCGCACAAAAGAATCAGGATAAAGCTCAGCCTTTTCAGACAAACAGCAAAAATATGAAGCGAATTCATCAGAATTATCCCCGTTCATTGATGGTTCTGCTCAAAAGTCATGCGAGCGTGATGGTATATGCTGCCCTTTATTTCCGTGAATCGTTATTGTGTCGGTATGAAATTTTATCTGGCACATGTTCCATCAGCGGAGGATACATGCCGCCATGTGACCGTTTCCCTTGTCTTCGAGCTCCGGGACGGTGACTTTACAGTCATCGATACATTCGGGACACCGTGTGTGAAACGGACATCCCGTGGGAATCATCGAGGCAGAGGGAACATCGCCGCCCAGAATGATTCTCTTCTTATGAACGCTCGGATCGGGTATTGGTACCGCCGACATGAGAGCGGTCGTGTACGGATGAAGGGGATTCTCATAAAGCACGGCTGAATCGGCAAGCTCGACGATTTTACCGAGATACATCACCGCAACCCTGTTCGATATGTGCCGGACGACGCTCAGATCGTGCGCGATGAAAAGGTAGGTCAGGCCGAGCCGCGCCTGCAGGTCCTGGAGCAGATTGATTATCTGCGCCTGGATAGAAACATCGAGGGCGCTCACCGGTTCATCGCCGACAATGAATTCCGGGGAAACGGCGAGGGCGCGTGCGATACCGATGCGCTGCCGCTGTCCGCCCGAAAATTCGTGGGGATACAGATACGCATGCCGCGGGGCAAGGCCGACCATGTCAAGCAGTTCCCCTACCCGCTCATGCACCGCCTTTCCCGATGCAAGATTATGCACCCTGAGCACCTCGGAGATCATGCTTCCCACAGTCATCCGGGGATTAAGGGAACTGTACGGGTCCTGAAAGATGATCTGCATCCTCCGGCGGAAAACACGGAGCTCCGACCGTTTCGCCGCAAAAACATCCTCCCCGTCAAACGTCACCGCTCCAGCAGTTGCCTCGATAAGCCGCAGAATGAGCCTTCCGGTCGTCGTTTTTCCGCAGCCGCTCTCGCCGACCAGCCCGAGGGTTTCGCCCCGCCTGATATCGAAAGAAACGCCGTCTACAGCCTTGACATATCCCACAACCTTCGACAAAAGTCCCTTTTTGATGGGAAAATGCTTTTTAAGGCCGTTAACGGTAAGAATCATGTTGTTATTGTTTTCCACGCTGTCACCTTATCACTCTTGAAACACCTCGATGAATGATTTGTCCCGACACTTTTCAATTCCGGCAGTTCCGTCCTGCACCGGTCATCCGCAAGCGGGCACCGCGGATTGAACGGACACCCGGGAGGCAGGTCCGCAGGATCAGGCACCGTGCCCTTTATGACAGTCAGGCGATCCTGAAGAGCATCGAGCCTCGGCACCGATTCGATGAGACCCCTCGTGTACGGATGCGCCGTGGCGGCGAAAATGTCCCCGGTCGAGCCTTCCTCGACAATACGTCCCGCATACATGACCGCCATGCGCCGCGTTGATTCGGCAACTACGCCAAGATCGTGTGTGATGAGAATGATCGCCATTTTAAGCTCATCCTGAAGCCGCGCGAGAAGTTCCATGATCTGCGCCTGAATGGTGACATCGAGCGCAGTGGTCGGCTCGTCGGCGATAAGCAGATCGGGATTGCACGAGAGCGCCATGGCTATCATCGCCCGCTGACGCATCCCTCCCGAAAGCTGATGCGGATATTCATCGACACGCTGCTCGGGATCGGATATGCCGACAAGCCTGAGCATTTCGACGGTGCGTTTACGGGCTTCGTTCTTCCCGACACGCTGATGAAGCCTGACCGCCTCTATTATCTGCGAACCGATGGTAAAAACCGGATTGAGCGAGGTCATGGGCTCCTGAAAAATCATGGCGATATCGTTTCCCCGGACAGAGCGCATCTCCGATTCGGAAAGCGCGAGAAGGTTACGGCCGTTGAACAGAATTTCCCCGGCATCGATCCTCCCGGGAGGCGACTGAATGAGCCGCATGACTGACAGCGCGGTAACGCTTTTGCCGCAGCCGCTCTCGCCGACCAGCCCGATGGTTTCTCCTTTGTCAATGTGGAACGAGACATCATCGACAGCCTTCGCCACGCCGGTTTCCATATGAAAATAAGTTTTCAGTCCCCTGATCTCAAGCAGATGATCGCTCATCGAGTACTCCGAACTCTTTCCATTGTGTAATACCACAATGCATTCTATGTGCTACATTTTTATGTAAATCACAAACACACTTATTTCGATTCCATGATTTTCCGCGGGTCGAGGGCATCACGGAGGCCGTCGCCGAGAAAATTAAACGCCAGAACGGTCAGAAATATCACATATCCCGGAGCCAGTATCCACGGAAACGATGTCAGCACCCGCACACTCTGCGCCTGATTGAGCATATTTCCCCAGCTCGCCACCGGCTCGGAAATTCCGACGCCCAGAAACGACAGCGCAACTTCGCCTAAAATGTATCCCGGCACCGATATTGTCGCCGCCACGATTACAAACGACAGCGTATTGGGCAGAATGTGCTTAATTATTATGCGCATATGACCCAGCCCGAGCGAACGCGCCGCCGTGACATAGTCGTTTTCCTTTATCGAAAGCACCATGCCCCTGATAATTCTCGACATGCTCGCCCAGCTTATGAAAGAGAGGATCGCGACGATTATCAGGTACATCCTGCCGGACTCGATATTCGTGGGAAATGCGGCGCGGAGCGCCAGGATAAGGTACAGCGCGGGAACCGACATGACCAGCTCGGTAAACCGCATGATGACCGTATCGGTCAGCCCGCCGAAATATCCCGATATGCCCCCGATCAGCATTCCGAACGTAAACGAAAGCAATATGCCGACAAGCCCGACCGACAGGGAAATCCGTGCGCCATACAGGAGCCGTGAGAATACATCCCTGCCGAACTGATCCGTACCGAGCAGGAAAATACGGCCATCACCCCCGACGCCGAACAGATGCCAGCTTGAAGTAAGGAGACCGAACAATTTATAACGGTCGCCTCTGACACCGATTCTGATGGTGTACATCTGCGATGTATCGTCCGCGTATTGTGTCCAGCGGCGGTCGACAAGTTTTTTGCCGTAAACGAAAGGCCGTGGATGAAACTTCCCCGAAGCGTCACAAAAATGAATTCCGGTCGGCGGGCAGTAGAAGAGCGTGCGGTTCTGCGTTTCCATGCCGTACGGCGCGGCGAAACCGGCAAAGAGGGCAACCGCGTACAGCACAATCAGGATAACACCGCCGGTCATGGCAACGGTGTTCCTGCGGAGATGCCGCCAGAAAAGCGCCCAGGGCGACTGGGACAGTTGTTTCCGCTCACTATTCATACCTGATCCTCGGGTCGGAAAGGGCGAGCAGAATATCGGCCGCAAGATTCCCTAAAATGAGCATGACCGACGCCATGAGGAGCGAGCCCATGACGAGATAGAGATCGCGAGAAAAGAGCGCATCGAGGGTAAGCCTTCCCAGGCCCGGCCAGCTCATGATGACCTCGACGAGAAATGCGCCCGAAAGCATGTTTGCAAGGGTGAATCCGAACAGGGTAATGAGCGGATTGATGGCGTTACGGAGCGCATGCTTATAAATAACGATACGCTCGCTCAGTCCTTTGGCGCGGGCGGTCTGGATATAGTCCTGAAGAAGGGTATCGAGCAGGTTCGCCCGCATCTGGCGCATCCGTCCCGCCATGGAAATGCTCCCCAGCACGATGGTGGGAAGCACGAGATGGTAGAGAAGGTCGATAATCTGCCGCGGGTAGGACAGATATTCGAAATCTATCGACTTCATGCCGCCTACCGGAAACCACCCCGATTTTGCGGCGAACAGCACCATGAGAAGCGCAAAAAACACTTCTGGTATGGACAGCCCGATGAACGATACGAACGAGGACGACCGGTCGACCCACGTGTTTTGCCGGACTGCGCTGATGATACCAAGCGGTATGGAAAGCCCCCATGCGAACAGCGCTGCCGAGAGGGCCAGTATCAGCGTATTGAGCATGCGTTCCCGGATGAGGAAAAACACCGGCACCTGGTTGGCAAACGAGTAGCCGAAATCGAGGTGGATCGCATTCCAGAGCCACTTTGCATACTGAATATACCAGGGCCTGTCAAGCCCGAACTTCGCACGGAGTCCCTCGATTGTTGCGGTGCTGATCTGCGGATTCTGGGACATTGCGGTGAGATAATCGCCGGGAGCAAGACTGATAATCAGGAAGCTGAAAAAGGTTATCCCCAGAAGCAGCGGAATCATGTGCACGAAACGTTTCAGAATATATGTTCGCAACTGTTTATCCTATTCTATCCAGACTTCTTCGATATTCCAGAGGAGACGGTGCGAGAGAATGGTCGGCACCAGGTTTCTGAACTTGTTTTTCACCGCCACGAACACCTGCGGAGTGACAAGGTATATGAAAGGCGCTTCGTCGGAAATAATGTATTGAACCTCGTCATAATACGCTTTTCGCTGAGCCCTGTCAAGGGTGGTCATCTGGAGATTCATGAGCTTGTCGACCCGCGCTTCCCACTCCGTCGCCGGCTTCTGCTGGTTCGGATACCAGAAATGTATGCGGCCGCTCGAAAGCCACATATGCTGCCCGCTCGACGGATCGGGATCGCCCCCGCCGACTCCGAGCAGACATGCATCGTAATCATATTCGTTGTCGATTTTAACGGCGAGCGTATTGAATTCGATCGGATTGAAGTTCATCCTGACCCCTACCTTCGCGAGATCGTCCTTGATGAGGTTTCCGATAAGGTCACGCTGGCCGTTTCCCGTATTGGTTATCATGGTGAATTCGACCGGGTTGCCGTCCGCATCCTCGCGGATACCGTCGCCGTCATGGTCGATGAGTCCCATGCTGTCGAGGTACTGACGCGTTTTATCGAGGTTGTAATCGTATTTGATAATGTTCGGGTTATACCAGACCTTGTTTGCCGGAGATTCGGGGCCGTAGCTCGGCTGGGCAAGACCGTTGAACACGGTCGCCGAGATGCCCTGACGGTCGACCGCATGCGCCATCGCCTTTCTCCACCGGACATCGGTGAACCACTTGAGCTTGTAGGGTTCGACAAACGGCTTGCCGCTCTTGTCCCTGCCCGGATTCATGTTGAACCAGAACATGTTCTGGTTGAGCGTGGGACCGAGACTGAGAACCTTATAATCCCCCTTTTCGGCGTCACGCTCCAGGATGGGAACATCCGCCAGATTCAATATCTCGATCATGTCGAGATCGCCGGTCTGGAACTTGAGGAGCATGGTTTCCGGACTCCGGAAACTGACATGAATAATACGCTCGATGTACGGCAGACGGTTGCCGTTGCGGTCGATACGCCAGTAGTTCGGATTGCGGCGGAGGACTGTTTTCACCCCGGACTCGTATTTTTCAACGAGATAGGGTCCGCACGAAACGAGATTATCGAGCGGCCAGCTCACGTTATATGCCGAGTCGAAGGTTCCCTTGTCGAGATAGGGCTTCAGAATGTGTTTGGGGAGAATGGGCACATCGCCCGCCCACATGAGAAACGGCGCCATCGGCGATGGAATAGTGACTTTAAAGGTGAATGAATCAACGGCAGCAGCGACAAACGGCTGTCCGTTGACACGTAAAATATCGTTGTAACTGCTGTGAACAAGGGAGTCATACAGGGCGGTATATGAAAATTCAGCGTCATATGCGGTAATAGGAACACCGTCGCTCCAGAGCGCTCCCCTGCGCATATGAAAGGTCAGTTCAAGATTATCATCCGAAAACTCCCATGCATATGCGAGACTCGGAACGATCTCCTGCGTGATGTTATTCCGTACCGTGAGCGACGCATACAACCGCGCGATGATATCACGGCTCGACGATTCGTTTTCTACAAGAGGATTGAAAGTCTTCGGGTCGCCGAGCGCACCGATCAGGACACGGCCGCCATATTTTCCCGGATTGCACTTCGAGGTATCCGCATCAACGGGAACCGGGGTTTTCATGTGGAAGCGCGGGCTGTCCTCGGGGCGGTCGAGAGCACCCATAAGTACAAGCAGATACACGAGTATGATCGATGCAATTATAAGGAAAAGGCGTTTCATCATTCAGACTTTCAGTTTATAACTTCACCAAATAGTGGAATCTCTTTGTCCCTTTGTCACTCTGGTTCTTTGCCACTTTACTTAACATACCGTGTATCCCCACCGAGTCCCTTCCTGATTTCGGCGGCTTTCGCTTCATATCCGGGACGTCCCATGAGCGCGAACGCGGCGATTTTTCCGGCCTCAACCCCCGGCTGGTCGAGCGGGTTGATATGGTACAATCCGCCCGAAAACACGGTCGCCGTCTGAAACGCGTACAAAAATTGCCCGACGGTGGACGGCGTGACTTCGGGAAAAGTTATAGTCATATTAGGTCGCTGAGCCGATGTGAGGGCGTACACGGTGCCGAGGCGCTCCGCTTCGATAAGCTCGGCCATGGAACGTCCCCCGAGGTACTCGAGCGAGGACATTTTTTCGTACGACGGCTCCATGGGAAGCTTCTGTCTGAACGCGCCGACCGCAAGGATGGTAAACACCTTGTCGAAGGGTCCCTCGACATAGAGCTGCACCTGTGAATGCTGATCCGTTACACCGAGCGCCTTGACCGGTGTCGGACCGACATTAACCACGGCGCCGTCCAGATCGACCTTCTTCCCGAGGCTTTCCGCCCAGAGCTGACGGTACCAGTCCGCAAGACCGTAGAGCGCGTTCGAATACGGCATCATGACCGAAATACGCTTCCCCCGCGCGGTGTCGAGCAGGTACTGGTACAGGGAATACAGGTATACGGGATTGTCCATGACACCGGCGGAATCGAGACGTTTTTTCATCACCGCGGCGCCGTCGAGGAGTCCGGTAATGTCGATACCGGCGCAGGCAGCGGGAAGAAGTCCCACAGGGGTCAGAACCGAGAAGCGTCCACCGACGCCGTCCGGCACCTCGAATGAATCGATATGTTCGCTGTCGGCGATTTTTCTGAGATCGCCCTTCGCATGGTCGGTCGTGATGACGATATGATCCCTCCACGAGGCACCGACTGTCTTTTCGAGGGCGGTTTTCACGAGGAGGAACGTTCCCATGGTCTCGGCGGTCGAGCCGGACTTGGTAATGATGTTGTAGAGCGTTTTCCGGGGTTCGCAGACATCGAGCATGCCGTAAAGGTAATCGGGATCGATATTGTCGGCGAAGAACATTCGCATCCCGTTTGTTTTACGGTCTCCCAGCAGATTGTGGAATGGGTGACGGAGCGCCATGACAAGCGCCTGAGCGCCGAGAGCCGATCCTCCTATCCCGACGTTGATGAAATTCTCGAAATGTCCCAGAGCTTTCCCGGCGTACCGGATCAGTGGCTGAATATCAGCGGCGGGGAGATCGCGGTACGGAAGACCGCCGTTTTTATACTGCCGCTCAATGTCGGCATCCACATCGCGGGCTTTTTTGATACTCGAATCGATAAGACTGTCGGGAATACCCTGCTCGCCGACCTTACTTTCGGTGAGATTGGAAAAATCAAACACGAGTTCGTTTTTCATATCCCAGAATCCATCCTTTCGAACCATAATATTCCGTTGCGAGACGTTCGGCCAGTGAAAGCTCTTCCCGCGAGGGCACAGCGACAGCGACATCGCCGTCCACCGCGCGGGAAAACGCATCGAGAAGGGACTTCCTGAGCATGTCATCAGAAAATGATATATCGACATGCGCTTTCACAAACGTCGACTTTTCATTAACATGTTCGGCGAGCCATTCGGTAAGCGAATGATCCCGTACGTAACGGGCGATTTTTTCCTGCCCGGGTCCGGTAAGAATGGAGCCGTGCTGAAGGAAAACCGTACCGAACCTCCGCTGTGCGCTGCCGGCGATTTTTTTCCCGCCGCAGGTGATCTCATACCGTGAAGTGCTCAGGAAGCAGGGATTGTGCATTGCATGGGGAGCCGCCTCACGGCCGGTTCTGCCGCTTTCGATCGATGCATTTACTCCCACCGCATTGAGAGCGTCGCAGAGCACACGGCTGACGGAACTATAGCTTTCCATGATGGAGCCGCCGAAACGGGGATCATCGACGGGCGCGACAACTGCATACGCGATCTCTTCATCGTGATATACGGCCCTGCCGCCGGTCGGGCGCTTCGTGACATCGATGCCGTCCCCGATACACCGTTCAAAATCGACCGCCTCGTCAGCCGGCTGGGAATAGCCGAGAGTGATGGCGGGAGGCGCCCAGCCGTAAACCCTGAAAGTCGGTGGTGAAGCTCCGCATTTTACCTGATGCATGACAGCTTCATCAAAGGCCATATTAAAAAAGGCGCTTCCTTTTTCCATGTCAAGAAAGCGCCATGTTGTTCCCTGTGTAGTCATGTTTCCCTTGGAAGCCGCGGTTTATTGTTAAAGCACATACTCATTCAAAACAACGTGTACATAATCCATGCACAATCATTATCTCAATATTTTTTAAGGAGTTCGAGACCGATGACATGACGCATGATCTGATTCGTTCCCTCGTATATCTGGGTGATTTTGGCGTCGCGCATCATCTTTTCAACCGGGTACTCCTTCATGTATCCGCTTCCGCCCATGAGCTGAACCGCATCGGTTGTAACCTCCATGGCCATGTCCGCGGGAATGAGCTTGCTCATTGCCGCTGCGAGGGTGATGTCTTTTGCCCCCGAATCGATCATCCGGGCCGTCGCATATACGAGCGCGCGGGACATCTCGATCTTCGAAGCCATGTCAGCGAGCATGAACTGCACGCCCTGAAAGGAGCTGACCGGTTTGCCGAACTGTTCGCGCTGCTTGACAAAGGCTATCGCTTCCTCGAAAGCCGACTGGGCGATACCGACAGCCTGCGCCCCGATTCCGGGCCTCGAATTGTCGAACACACGCATCGCGATGATAAAGCCCATGCCTTCGCGCCCGATAAGATTGTCCTTGTGCACACGGCAGTCCTGGAATACGAGCTCGCTCGTCGCGGAAGCCCGGATTCCCATCTTGTTCTCTTTTTTCCCGAACGTGAAGCCGGGGGTGTCCTTTTCGACAATGAACGCGGAAGCGCCGCGGGGGCCTTTTGACCTGTCGGTTATCGCGAATACACTGTATATCTCGGCTACACCGCCGTTCGTTATCCACTGCTTCGTGCCGTTGAGAATGTAATGATCGCCGTCCTTCACAGCGGTCGTTTCGATCCCGCCGACATCGGACCCCGCATTTGCCTCGGTAAGTCCGAATGCCGCAAGCCGTTTACCGGCGGCGATATCGGGCAGAAAACGTTTTTTCTGTTCAGCGCTGCCGAACAGGACGATCGGGTAGGTTCCGAGACCCGTGCCGCCATACGCCAGCGCAATTCCGCCGCAGCCGCGGGAGAGCTCTTCGAGGACGATCACGTTCTCAAGTGCGCCGCCTCCAAATCCGCCGTATTCCTCGGGAATACAGACCCCGAAAATATCGGCCTGCCTCAGGACCTCCACGATGTCCCAGGGAAACGTTGCATCTTCGTCATATTTGGCTCTGACCGGCTTTATATGTTCTTCGGCGATTTCACGGCACGCATCGCGAATCATTTTCTGGTCTTCATTCAACAGATAATCGATCATCGAATCCTCACTTTCCCGCATCCGGGCATCACATCATCAGACTTTATGAAGGCATATACATTTTCATGGAACGGCAGGAATATCATCAAATCCGCCCGTATCACTCCGTTTTCCGGCTCCGTTTCATAAGATGAGCAAGACCCGCTTCTGCGGCTTTCTGCTGCGCCGATTTTTTATTTTTTCCCTTGCCGATACCGTAAGAACGGTCTTTGATGAATACCTCAACGGTGAACATTTTATCGTGATCCGGGCCTTCGGCGGAAACAGTCTTGTAAACCGGGTGTCCGAGCTTCTTCGCCTGCGTATATTCAAGAAGAAGGCTCTTGTAGTTCTTCTGCACCTCTCCGAGCACATAATCAATTTCGTCAAGCATGGTGGTTCTGATAAACGCCCGCGATGCCTCGATTCCCCCATCGAGGTAAATCGCGCCGATTATGGCTTCATAGGTGTCGGCGATCAACGAGATTCGTTTCCGGCCTCCCGAGCCCTCCTCGGAATCGCTGAGCAGGATAAACCGGTCAAGGCCTATCCTTTTCCCGATAACAGCCGCCGATGTTTTACTCACAAGGGCGCTTTTCAGCTTGGTCAGCTCGCCTTCCTGAAATGAAGGGTTCATCATAAACAGAAAGTGCGATACGATCATGTTCAGAACGGAATCCCCTAAAAACTCGAGCCGCTCATTCGAAAGATCGACATTCCCGTCAATGGCCTGGGAATATGACCGGTGTTTCAGGCTTATGTAAAGAAGGGACGTATCGACAAAATGATACCCGATAGCCGACTCGACAGCTTCAATGTTGAACGGCAGCCTGTCACGTCTGAACAGTCTTTTCAGCCACCACATCATACCCATACGTTATTCAGAATACTTTTTGACAGCAAGTGTGGCATTATGACCGCCAAATCCGAATGAATTTGACAGCGCAAAATTCACCGTTTTATTAACAGATTTGTTCGGTGTGCAATTCAGATCACACTCCGGGTCCTGATTCTCACAATTAATCGTCGGTGTCACTATTCCATGCTTAACCGTAAGAATCGTGGTGATCAATTCGACAGCGCCAGCCGCTCCGAGAAGATGCCCGATCATCGATTTAGTGGAGGAAAGCGTCAATCCATATGCTTTTTCTCCGAAGGCGCGTTTGATGGCATTGACCTCGGCTACATCACCGGCGGGTGTCGACGGGCAATGGCAGTTGATATAGTCAACATCATCTTTGGTCATACCCGATTTCTCAATAGCTATCTCCATCGCACGGGCAGCGCCGATACCATCCGGGTGCGGAGCGGTAACATGATATGCATCACCAGTAAAACCCGCGCCGGTCATTTCGGCGTAAATCGTCGCACCCCGTTTTTTAGCATGTTCGAGCTCCTCGAGAACAAGTATACCTGAGCCTTCGCCCATGACAAAGCCGTCCCTGTTCACATCGAATGGTCTCGATGCCCTCTGGGGATCGTCATTCCGCCGCGAGAGAGCCTGGATGTTGATAAAGCCCGCAAGAGAGGTCGGTGAAACAGCGCCTTCGGTGCCACCGGTTATCATGACATCCGCATCCCCGCGAACGATGGTATTATACGATTCGCCGATAGCATGAGCCCCCGAGGCGCATGCCGATGTAGTCGTGTAATTCGGGCCCCTCAAACCATACCGCATGGCAATGTATCCCGGCGCGATATCGGTTATCATGCCCGCAATGTAAAACGCGGATACCCGTGATGGTCCCTTGGTCAGGTATGTTTCAACCGTTTTTTCGAGAATATTGATTCCACCGATTCCGGAACCGACGATCACACCGATACGGAAGGGGTCCTCGTTATCGAAATCAAGTCTGCTGCTTTTTACTGCTTCAAATGAAGCATACAATGCATACTGGGTGAACGAATCCATGCGCCGGGTTTCACGGGCTTCGATAACGGATTCAGGATTGAAATCCTTGATCTCGCCCGCGATACGTGTTTTAAAATCGGTGGTATCAAACTTGGTAATAGTCGTGATGCCGCTTCTGCCCTCTATAAGTGCCTTCCAGAAATCACCAACATTGTTGCCAACCGGTGTAATAACGCCAAGACCTGTCACAACTACTCTTCGTTCATTTCCCATTTCGTTTCCTGACAGTTTATGTTTTTTTACCCGAGAATAAGGACGAAACCGACAGGCAAAAAACTATGATTTACGAAGTACGAAGTACGTTTTTTAATACCTGTCGGTCACTCATTCGCTTATTCAATACCTTTGCTTGTCAGATAGGTGATAACATCACCGACCGTTTTGAGTCTCTGGGCCTCGTCATCGGAAATTTCCATATCGAATTCTTCCTCGAAAGCCATGACCAACTCTACGGTATCAAGGGAATCTGCTCCCAGATCATCGATAAACGACGAATCTTTTGTCACCTTGCCAGCATCGACACCGAGCTGAGAAATCACGAGATTTTTAACTCTTTCTTCCAGATTCATTGTCAGTCCTCCGAATCAGTTTTTGTTAATGTTTCACAAAAATACCACCAGCACTCTTATCATTTTCACATTACCATGCCGCCATCGACACATATAACCTGGCCTGTTATATACGCAGCATCATCGGATGCAAGGAAAACAGCGGCTCCGGCCACATCCTCGGGCAACCCCGGCCTGTTGAGAGGTATAACCGTGAGGAATGCATCCTTTGCTTCCTGCGGCAGATGTTCGGTCATCTCCGTCTGTATGAAACCGGGGGCGATAGCGTTCACTGTGACAGACCGCGATGCGAATTCTTTTGCCATGGTTTTCGTCATGCCGATTATTCCGGCCTTGGAAGCCGAGTAATTCACCTGGCCGGGATTGCCTACCACACCGACGACCGAGGCAATATTTATTATACGGCCATAATGAGCTTTCAGCATCATTTTTATTACTGCTCTCGAAACCAGAAAAGTCCCGGTAAGATTAACCGAAATAACCGCATTCCAGTCCTCTGTTTTCATCCTGAGCATCAGATTGTCACGGGTGATGCCGGCATTATTAATCAGAATATCGATTTTTCCGAATTCATCCGCAATACTTTTTATGGCACTGTTTACACTCTCTTCATTGGCGACATTCATGACAAATGCCTTGACTATACCACCTTCCCCGGAAAGAACCTGTGCAGTGCGCTCCGCTGTTTCCGGATTGATATCGCACAGGGCGATCTGGGCGCCCTCCGAAACAAACCGCTGTGCGATAACCATTCCGATACCCTGTGCGCCTCCGGTTATAAGTGCTGTTTTCCCTTCAAGACGTTTCATAAAATCCCCCTGAGGCTGTCCGCATCGGATATTGATCGAACCGTCAACGACTCGTCGATCCGCTTAATCAGACCGGCAAGAACGTTTCCCGGGCCGATTTCATACACTTCTTCAATCCCATCCCGTATCATGGCCTGAACCGTCTCAGTCCATCTGACCGGAGAAGTCATCTGACGCACCATGAGCTGCCGTATCTGATCGGCAGATGTCACCGGAGCGGCGGTGACATTGGCATAGACCGGAATACGTGCATCGGTGACAGCGGCCGTATCGACCGATTCCGAAAAACTATCCCGGGCTTTTTCCATAAGCGGGGAATGAAACGCGCCGCTCACATTCAGGGGAAGCACGCGTTTCGCGCCATGTTCTTTAAGAACCATACCGGCATTTTCGACCGCTTTCTTTTCTCCCGAAATAACCTGCTGGAGCGGAGAATTATAATTTGCGACCACAACGGTGCCATCGATACCGGAGCATATGTCCGCCACGACTTCGGCGGACAGTCCGATAACAGCGCACATGGTGCCGTTTCCTTCGGGATCGGCGCTGTCCATGAGCCGTGCTCTTTCCGAGACAAGCCTGAAACCATCCCCGAAATCGTACACACCCGCCGCAAACCAGGCGCTGAACTCGCCGAGACTATGACCCGCGACCGCGGCAGGCTCGGTTCCGCCTGAAAGAAGAATACCGGTGATGGCTGCCTCGACCGTATAAAGCGCCGGCTGAGTATAGAGGGTTCGGGAGAGTTTTTCAACCGGCCCCCCGGAACAGAGCGCCGCCATGTCATATCCGGCAAGGCTGGAAGCCTGTTCAAAGACATCCGCCGCTTCAGGAAACGACGATATGAGAGAAACTCCCATACCGACTGTCTGTGAACCCTGTCCGGGATATAAAAATGCAGTTTTATTCATAAGCAGTCATTTATTTAAAAAGTGACAAAGTGATATGGGAACACAGGGATTTCAGTACTTTAACAGCGCCGACCCCCAGGTCATACCGCTGCCGAACGCCACAAGAACAACATTCTTACCTTCTCCGAGCAATCCCTCATTCCGGGCCTCGGTCATTGCAATCGGGATGGTTGCAGCGGATGTGTTACCATATTTATCAATATTAACGTACGCTTTTTCAGGAGGCATTTCAAGCTTTTTTGCAGTTGTCTGGATTATACGGCCATTCGCCTGATGAGGAATCAAGAGATCCATATCGTCAACCGTGAGATTGTTCCGTTTCAGAATATTATACACCGCTTCGGCCATCGACACGCTTGCCACCTTATAGAGCCCCTGACCGGTCATTTTGAGGTAATGCATCCTGTTACGGACCGTTTCCTCGCTTGCCGGAAAGCGTGAACCACCGCCCGGCATATAGAGAAGATCGGCGTTCGAGCCATCGGAATGAATCATGCAGTCGATAATTCTGCCGCCCCCGCCTTCGTTTGACACAACCGCTGCTCCGGCGCCATCGCCAAAAAGCACGCACGTATCGCGGTCAGTCCAGTCGATAACCCGTGAAAGAACCTCGGCGCCGATAACGAGAATATTTCGCGCGGCACCTGACGAAATCATCGCGGATGCAACGGCAAGACCATAAATAAAGCCTGTACAGGCAGCAGATATGTCGAACGCGGACGCATTTTTAGCGCCGATACTTTCCTGAACAAAACATGCAGTAGCGGGAAACGGCATTTCGGGACTCATGGTCGCAATGATGATGACATCGATGTCAACCGGTTCCCGGCCGGCTTTTTCGAGCGCTTTCAGTGCGGCTTCCGATGCGAGCGTGGCAGTTGTTTCGTGGTCTTCCGCGATGCAGCGTGTTACGATTCCGGTTCGTGATCTGATCCATTCATCCGAGGTATCAACCATTTTTTCGAGGCGATGGTTATCCCACACCTGGGACGGAACGGAAAATCCAAGGCCGGTGATTACAGGGTAATTAGTCATTATTTTTGAGGCTCTTTTTGGAAAGTTCACGTTTTATCTGCTCATTGGCATCTTTCAACACCAGCTGGCGGGCTACTCCGATAGCGTTTGAAATTGCAACAGGGGTCGAGTTACCGTGGCAAATGATCGAGATTCCGTCAACACCTAAAAGCGGAGCACCTCCATAGTCCTCCGGGCTCAACTGAGCCTTTATTTCCCTGAAAGCGGGCTTGAGTAAAAAAGCCCCGATCATACGGGGTATTTTCCTTGTAATATTTTTCCGGAGGGCATGAATGATGAACCCGAATATGCTCTCGCCGAATTTAAGGACGATGTTTCCTACAAAACCGTCGCATACAACGACATCCGTTGAACCTTTGAAAATATCTCGTCCCTCGACGTTTCCGATAAAATTCAGATCGGATTTTTCGAGGAGGTCATACGCCCCGATTGTCAGTTCATTCCCCTTGGTGCGTTCTTCACCGATACTGAGAAGCCCGACGCGGGGATTATCGTAACCCAGTACGCAGGAGACAAAAACCGAAGCCATCACCGCGAACTGAAAGAGATGCTCGGGTTTGCAATCAGTGTTCGCACCGGAATCGATAACCGCAACAACATTTTTCATTGAAGGGAAAAGAGTCATAATGGCAGGACGTGACACGCCGGTCAGTCTTCCCATGTATAACAGGGATGACGCCATCGCGGCTCCCGTATTACCGGCGGAAATAACCGCATCTGCTTCACCCGAGCGGCACAGTTTGTTGGCAACAACGATAGAGGCATTCTTCTTGGCACGAATCGCACGGGCCGGCGTATCGCACATCTCGATGATTTCGTTAGCGTGAACAACGCGAATTCTGTTCCTGAAAGCTTCTTTACCCGAATGACGTGTTTTTTTCGACGATTCCGGAAAAAACATGTTTTTCAGCGATTCACCAACCCGGGACTCATCACCGACAAGCGCAATTTCAACGTCAGGATATTTTTCGACAGCGCAGATACTTCCCTCGACAGGAACATCGGGAACAATGTCGCCGCCCATCGCATCGACAGCTATTCGTATGACCTTTCCAGCCATATCAGAAACCAATTATGCTTCAGCGGGTTCGATAACCTGCCTGTTTTTGTAATATCCACAGCCAGGACATACACGGTGAGGCATAACAGGCTGACCACAGTGATCACATGTTGCTATCGAGGGTAATTTTGCATTCCAGTGGGATCGGCGCATTCCTTTTCGCGATTTCGATGTCTTTCTCTTTGGAACTGCCATGTAACACTCCTTTCATATTAACAACAAGCACAGTTATTTTTCCATATTTTTATCGAACAAACCCGATAACGACTGCCAGCGCGGATCGGTACGTTTTTCACTGCATCCGCAATCCCCCGTGTTCAGGTTATGTCCGCAGACAGAACACAATCCCTTGCAGCTCTCGCTGCATACCGGTTTAAGGGGAACCGACAGGATGACGGCATCACGGACGAGCTCCGCAATGTCCATCGAATTTTCATCATGCGGGAGGTAAATCAGATTTTCCTCATCCAATTCCTCTCCCTCATTGGAACCTTCGGGCGCTGTTTCCCCGATCTTCAGCCTGCGAACGACAAATGAAAAATTTTCTTCGATGTCCTGCAGAAACGGCTCCACACACCGTGAACAATCCATTTCGAGAACCGCCTTCACCTTCCCCTCCACATAAACAAACTCTTCGCTCCTGTGGAGGCGACAGTTCACTTTAATGGGTCCGTCCACTCTGGTATACACATCATCGAATGCTATATCGATTTCCTGGGGATCGCATTCGACTGAAATATGATCGTTTTCGTCAATTGTGCCAAAAAGATCAATTTTCATTTTAAATATCCTTTAATTATACGAAATATTCATGTCAATGTCAAGTCGATTATTTCCGTCAAAACTGTTGTTTTTCCAGACATATAGTTTTACTAACTCCCGATATCGTGAAAAGTTCATTGTTTTTTTTCACTCTGTCTGCCGAACATGATCGATATTTCCTTTTCGGCGTTTTCATTCGAGTCCGAGGCATGCACCGCATTTTCGGTTATACTGAGACCATAGAGCTTACGAATCGTTCCCTTTGCGGCTTTTTCGGGGTCGGTATTTCCAATCACACTGCGAACATACTCGACACAGTTTTCATGTTCAAGTATAACAGCCACTATGGGGCCGGAAGTCATGAATGTAACGAGCCGGTCATAAAAAGATTTCCCGCGGTGTATCGCATAAAATGTCTCAGCACGTTCTCTGGTGAGTGTCAACATGCGCATGTCCCTGATGACAAGACCCTTCTCTTCCAAAGCATCGAGCACCGCTCCGATCTTATGAATTCTCACAACATTCGGTTTTACCAACAGCAGCGTTCTGTCCACCGATAATTCTCCTTTTTTACCAGAAACCTTATACCCGGATTTATCTGAAAATATTCATAGATAATTTCACAGTGGTTTTTCTCATGTACTAGTTGATTTCATCACACGAACAACTTTCGTTAAAATCCGACCGCACAGCCGTCCTTACGGTGGTCGGAGCCGGCGCAGTAACCGTTATCGAGTTTGTAAATAAGCTGTGCTCCCCCGAAATACCGCGGTTCGAGTATTTTTATACGGTGTCCCCGGGCGCTTAATTCATCGAGAACACCGGATTTTATTCCCGGCTCAAATCCCACATCGAGGCCACTGAACACCTGCCAGCGCGGCGCATCGGATGCAGCCTGTGGATTCTGCCCGTACTCGAAAATCCTGAGCATCATCTGAACATGCCCCTGTGGCTGCATATGACCACCCATGACTCCGAAACTCATGAGCGGCTGGCCGTTTCTCGTCACAAATGCGGGGATGATGGTATGATATGGACGTTTTTTCCCGGCAACCCGGTTCGGGTGTCCTTTCTCGAGAGTAAAGCACGAACCGCGGTTCTGAAGAGCGATCCCGGTGCCCGGAACAACAATTCCAGAGCCGAAGCCCATGTAGTTCGACTGGATAAAGGACACCATCATGCCCCTGGCATCGGCGGCAGCCAGATAAACGGTCCCGCCTTTGAAGGATTCACCGCACAGAGGATTTTTTGCCCGTTTCATGTCGATCGTTTCCGCACGCCCGGAAAGGTAATCCGGATCGAGCATGTCACAGGGAGCGAGCTCCATGAAGGCAGGATCGGATACATAACGATGCGTATCGGCGAACGCAAGTTTCATTGCTTCAATCTGGAGGTGCAGGCTGTCTGCGGAATCAACCGGGTACTTCCCGGGATTCCGGTGCCGAAGGATACCCAGCGCGATAAGCGCGGCAATCCCCTGCCCGTTCGGGGGTATTTCATGAAGCGTGATATCCCCGTAATCGAGAGACAGGGGATCCACCCAGTCGGCGCGGTGCTCCGCAAGGTCTTCCATGGTCATCAGCCCGCCGGTTGCCTTAGCATAGGCGACGATTTTTTCCGCCAGGTCGCCACGGTACAACGCCTCGCCGCGCGTATCGCGGATATGTTTCAGCGACATGGCATGGTCATGGAAACATACCGTTTCACCGGCTTTCGGGGCGCGACCACCGGGTAAAAAAACATCAGCGAATTCCGGGAACCCGCGGTAACGCTTTTTCGCTTCCTGCCACCTGAGTGCGGTAATCGGCGACACCATAAATCCGTTTTCGGCATAATCGAGTGCGGATTTGAACAGAATCTCAAACGGCACACTTCCGAAGCGGTCGGAAAGGGCGATCCATGCGGAAACGGCGCCCGGAACAGTCGTCGGACCCCATCCCAGCTCGGGCATCGCTTCCATTCCGTCAAAATGCTCCGGTTTCAGCGCGGCGGGCGATCTCCCGGAAGCATTGAGCCCATGAAGCTTTTCACCATCCCATACGAGGGCGAATGCATCGCTTCCCAGACCGTTGTTGTTGGGTTCGACCACGGTGAGTGTTATGGCAGCCGCCAAAGCAGCATCAACGGCATTTCCGCATTTCCGGAGCATTCTCAATCCTGCCTGGGCCGCAAGCGGCTGGGATGTCGCCACGATATTACGTGCGAGCAGAGGCATGCGCTGGGAAGGATACGGAAAATCAAAGGTAAAATGGTTCATGATAATCCCGCGTAAAAGTATGGTTACACTCAGCCCTCAAGACCGATTGAGAACATACTTTCGAGATCATGACGGGAAAATACTTTAAACGCCAGCAGTGTCTCCGAAGTCAGAATACCCTTCACCTTGAGCATGTGATCGGTTACGAGCTCGGCGAGTTTCTCGTTGTTTTTCACACGCAGCACAGCCACGAGATCGAACCGTCCGCCAACGGAATAGACTTCCGACACGCCTTTCATTGCGGTGAGGTTGTCCGCCACTTCGTTGATCCTGCCACGTTCGACGGTTAAAAGCACAACAGCAGTTACCATGGGAGAACTCCTTTTCTTCAGATACCCGGGGGATTCGTCCTCA
This sequence comes from bacterium, assembly GCA_021372535.1. Taxonomy (NCBI): domain Bacteria; species bacterium. The sequence continues at coordinate 9,991 of JAJFUH010000036.1, read as the reverse complement.
TTGAGTCGCTGGAACTGTAATATAGTGTACCATATTTCGGAGGAAAAGTATAGCGGTTTCATGCACAGCGTGATTCGAAACGAAGACATCATGGCGGAGAGGGAGGGATTCGAACCCTCGACTGGGGTTACCAGTACACGATTTCCAGTCGTGCTCCTTCGGCCAGCTCGGACACCTCTCCGTTAAACAGGGTCATGCACAACATTTCAAGGCATGACATCATGACAAAGATCTATGTAACTTGAGTACAGATAATAATATATTCGATTATATGTTCTCTGGCGGAGTGCATTCGAAAATATTCGAACAGATTTCGCCCCAAAATAGTAGGTTGGGTGAAATTCCCCCTTCCATCTTCCGAAGAAGCGAACCCTTCGGACCGGACGATTTCATGTTTTTCTTTTAAGGCGCTCCTTTTTATCTTTCCAGTTCCACCATTTTAATTTTTCAACATCACGGCCACCTTCTGCAAAATATACTGCACATCGAAATGCGTACAATACGCATCTATCCTGGATTGTGCCGGCATATTCATTAGAAAGTTCATACAGGTTTTCGGGATTCTTTCCCTTAAGATCATTGACAGTGTTAATACCGATATTTCGTAAATCATCAGCCATCGATTTTCCAATGCCCGGTATTACTGTCAGCGAATCTGTTTTAGACTTAAGTGAATTCATAATGGCAAATCAAAATTATCATGTTTATCGGATTTTACTGACGACTGTATATAATCTCAACCAAATGCCCACCGAAACTTCTAAACGGTATAATCTCTTCACAATTTATTCCCGAAATTGGCGGAGAGGCAGGGATTCGAACCCTGGGATGGCAAAGCCATCAACGGTTTTCGAGACCGCCCCATTCAACCGCTCTGGCACCTCTCCATCCCCGAAACAGCAAAACAATTAATCAGACAGGATTAACAGGATTTACAAGATTTTAATAAGACTTCTATAAATCGTATCGATCTATGTAAATCCGTGTTCTATGAAATCGTGTGAATGATCCGGGTTAGTTTATTTCCCTTACTTGTTGTTCTTGCGGAGCGAACGGAAAAACTCGCGCAGGATACCGGAACACTCCTGTTCCATGACACCGGAAATTGTCTCGACCCTGTGATTGAGCGCCCCGTCTCCGCATATGTCATAGATACTGCCGCATGCGCCCATTTTCGGGTCGGATGCGCCGTACACAAGCATCGGGATTCGCGCGAGCACAATCGCTCCGGCACACATTGGACAGGGTTCGAGGGTCACATACATGATCGTATCGATGAGCCGCTCATACCCGGTCGCTTCAGCGGCGGCGCCGATGGCAAGAATCTCGGCATGGGCTGTCGGGTCCCTGAGCGTCTCGACCCTGTTGCCGCCGCGGCCGATAATGACGCCCTCCCTGACGATTACCGCCCCGACCGGCGCCTCTCCAAGCCCCAAAGCGGTCTCAGCCTCGGCGAGCGCCCGTTTCATCCACCTGATATGCTCTTCGTCGTTATTCACAGTTTTCATGATAAATTTTGGCGCTTAAATATACAACATTGCAGTCGGTCACGTCAAGGCAATATGACAGAATCTGGCTGGCGATAATCGTCCATCGATTATACAACACTCACATATCAATACAATTTTTGAATTATATCTTCTTCGATCCCTGCATCACTTATTCATATTTCGTATGCCGAAATAGAGGCTCGATCCTCCCCCACCGATCAACAGCAGGCCTGCAAGCCAGTCAATGAGTGCATGTGGTCGTATCATATCATGAACGAGCGGGGTCAGGGCAACGAGAATTCCGAGGACGGTGAGGATGATGCCGTTTGGAATTGCGATATTGAGCTTGAAGGGATGATCGTCTTCCATGGTTATAATCCTGCGTTTATCGATATAAATTACTAGTATTTATAACAAGTTGCATTTGAACAGATAACATAATTAACCGTAATGATTCCAATAGATGCTGAAACAAGTTCAGCATGACAACTCACATGTCACCCTGAATTTATTTCAGGGTCTGTTACTTCACTTTATTACTTCACTGAACGCAATTTGGCATTAAGATATTTACATATAATACAAATCCACGTCAATCTGCCCGATCCACGTAAATCCGCGTTCTATCGAACCTCGTGAACCGATTGGTTCAAAACGCAAACGTCAGGAACGCATACATCGATACGGCTGCAATAAACAGCAGGACAGCCAGAAACTTCGGATTCTCGAAAAGCCGCCCGGGGGGCGCATCCTTTTGAGGTTCGGTAACCATATCCGGAGACTGTTCGTGTATAATCAGGCTTACCAGAACGGTAACCGCAACCGACCCGAGAAATGTCACCGAGGCGCGGAAATACATGGTATTCCCGGCTATGTTCGACAGTAACCCGAGAAAATCGAGCACAACAAGCACAAGCCCGATCGCGAATCCCGACAGCATCCCCCACAGTGCCCCGGTTTTACCGATGCGTTTCCAGAGAACACCGAGTAAAATGACCGCTGCAGAGGGCGGCATGATGGTGGCAAGGATTGACAGAGCCATGAGCATCATCCCGTGCCGCGCAAAGCTGAAGGCAACTGCGGTGAGAATTGCGGCGGTCGTAAATATCCCTCCGGCGACCGTGGAGGCGGTCAGATAATGCCTTGTCGAGCGGTTTTTCACGATCATACGTTTATAAATATCGGAGATAAACATCGTGCAGAACGCATTGATCTGGGAATCGGCGCTCGACAGGAATCCCGCCATGAGACCGACGATCGTAAGCCCGTACAGGCCGCGCGGCACCAGATCACGAATCAGCATGGGCATGGCGAAATCGTTGTTCGGCAGCCCCGGGTGAAGCTTGAGCGCCGCAATTCCCGGGATGACAATGATGAGCGGCGAAACGAGCGCATGCCAGAATCCGACACCGAGGTACGACACCGTCGAATCGTTCACACTCTTCGCCGACAGCGGCCGTTGAATGATCTGGGCTTCACTCGCCCAGTAGCTCATGGAAAGAAGAAACGCGCCTGAGAGAACGACCCCGATATGTCCGAACGGGCTGCCGGATGTCCAGACATCAGTGATTTCAGGAGGAGTTCCGGAGCGCATGCCCGTGATACCGCCCGCCGCCACCCATATCCGTGGAACGAGAAACAGGTAAGGGAAAAACATCAGCACCATCTGGAGCACATCGGTCGCCACCACCGCGCCGAATCCGCCGAGGAGTGTATAGGTTGCGGCAATCGCTGTCAGAACGACAATCGAGACATAGAGATTCCAGCCCACAAGGGTATGGAGAACAAGCGCGCCGGAATAAATGTACAGTCCGAGGTTGACGAGCATCCAGACGAATGCCCAGAGCATGCTGTAGATGTTTCCCACAGCAGGCGAATACCGCTTTCTCAGCCATTCGCCGAGGGTAAAAACGTTTGCTCCGCGAATCCGTCTGAGGAGAAAAAAGCTGAGAAATATGAGGATGAAACAGCTCAGGAGATTGCTGTGAACCATGACGAAACCCATGGCATACGCCGCTCCGACGCCGCCGATGAAATCATTCGTGTTAAAATTGGTGGCAATCGTTGAAACTGAAGCGACTATACCCGGAACTTTCCGTCCGGCGAGAAAGGAGTCGCCGAGATCAACTATCTTCCCCTTCATGTAGATTCCCCAGGCCAGAACGCCAACAACTAAGCATATCATCATAGCCCATTCGATGGGAAGCAGGTATCCGGGTTCCATCAGGAGTATCCTTTCACAGCATCAGAAGCTTTTCACATGGTGGTTCATCTCGTAAATTTCTCAATCACCGCGAGCATTGGAAAATCCATAACACCGTATCGATTCCGCCCGCTGCCCCTGTCACCGGTCACAGGGATATTTCCGTACGCGTTCCTCACGCTGCGGAATACCGAATATCTCACGTTTCTTTTTCAGGTAGTACCGGTATTTCTCGAGTGTGACATCCGCCGGGCAGAGATGATCGCAGTGAGGAATAAATCCGCCTTCCTCGACAAGGGGAGCAAGATATTCGAGCTCCCGGACGATGTCGTCCCCGCCAAGGGCGATCTTCCGCTTGTCGATGCCGCCCATGAGGAGAAGCTGGCGGCCGTACTTTTTCCGCAGCATCACGGGGTCTGACCCGCCTGCCCGCTCAAGGGGGAACATGATGTTCACTCCCCCATCGAGCCAGCCGTTTATAAGCGGCCCGATCCAGCCGTCGCAGTCAACAATCACCGTATCGATACCGTACCGTCGCAGGATATCAGTAATCTGACGGTAACGGGGAACAACGTGACTGCCGAAATACTCAGGAGAGATCATCGGCCCCATGTTGAAACAGATATCCTCCCAGAAATGGGCTGTCAGAACCTTTCCCTGCATAAGCGGCAGTGTCCGTTCGAGAACCGCACAGGTCAGATCGGCCAGATGCTGGATGATTTCATCGACAAGACCGGGATCGTCGTAAATCATGTAGCAGACTTCCTGGAATCCGACAAAATTACGGAGACGCCCAAAGAGTGAGCCGATATACAGCCATGACATATAGTCTTTGGAGAGCACGAAATCCATGTGCTCGGCCAGATTGTCCGGATAACGGCCGGGAGTGTCCGGGTCGAACCTCGGCTTGAAGACGGTTTCCCAGTCTTTACGGCTCTTCAGGGGATATTCGAGATGCTCGGGCATGGTTGTGACACCATCCGCCGGGACACGGCACAGAACATGATCGGCATCGTAGTAATAGCGGTATCCGTTCCGGATTTCTATTTCTTCGATAGTGAAATCGGGTTGGAGAAGGGTATTGACCGGAGGGCGATAACGCCGCTCAAAACCGAAATAGAGCTCCATCTGCTCGTGGGTGAGCACGGCATTTGAAGGTAAATAGCGGGATTCAAGACCAAAATGCGATTCCATGTTTCCGTGGATTCCGAGACCCGGAGGAAGACCTTCACTCTGCCAGAGTATGTGCATCTCTTCCCAATACCCGAACTCCATATCGACCACATGGTCGACCGGCTGGTAGTGCATACAGCGGTTGAACCGCTCGATTGATTTCATACTGCGTACCTCGATGTTTATTTATATAGAATTTAACCCGCAAGAATAGATTTTCAAGAAAATAGCACGAACATTCCCTGCATGCAATAATAAATACTTGCTTCGATAAAACATCACAAAAAGCAAGAACGGAAAAAAGTAGTATTGCAGGACATACATTTACAACGCAGAACATTCCTCACCGTCCTTTTCGGGTATATGCAGTGCATGGGCTTCCACCATGCCTGTACAGGAGACACATTCCTTTTAGAATACATAAAAACAAATTTATGACGCAGAAAATTATTATGCTCTAACATTAATACAATCATATAATTAAAAATGTTCATCCGCGGTACACCGAATGTCCGTTTTTGAACACTTCTTACGGTATGCGAAATTATTTATTATGGTATCATTATGTTATTGATGAACTTATATAAACCGGAACAGTTATTGCTCTTTTTTCGGATAGAATCCAAAAAAGGAATGTGCGGGGAAAATGAAACAATGATTTTAATAAGTCTATTGATGAGCACTAAAAATAACATATGAAACGGAAATATAGTAATGTATATTATACATATGGAACTAATTCCGCTCAAGCGAGTTAAATATTTGCAATAAAAAATACCCGGTTTTAACAGTATTATGAATATTTAATAACTCGACAGGATACTATGATGATAGAACGAATTATACAACCCAGATCGATCCCCGGGATTATCGCCGGTTTACTGATGATACTCGGGTCGGCCATCTGCAGCCAGGGCTCGGATCTGGCAGAAAAACCAACGTACGAAGAATTTATGCAGAAAGCCGCTGCGGACGCCATTAACTGGCCGCGGAAACTCAATCCCGTCCACGTTGTCGTCGTTTTTACCAAATTCAAAGGTGAAGCTCCCGGCGACACACTCGCACCCTCATGGGCAAAAGATTTATTCAGCGGAAATATCGGAAGCATACCGCATTTTTTCGATTCGGTCTCGTTCGGGCAGTACAAGGTAACCGGTGAATATCTTCCCAGACGATACGAGCTTCCCTCGGATTCATCGTATTATGACAATGTATTTACCTATTCTCATGATCTTGTCATGCAGCTCGATGCCGATCCGACAATAAACTTCGGGCTTTTTGACAATGAAGGCCCCGACGGTATCCCCAATTCGGGGGATGATGACGGGTATGTCGATTACATGATTTTCATGCCCAGGTCGCGGCCATATGATTTCATTCAGCAGCTCGCCACGGGAGTCATGTACCTTGGACTGATCGATCCTTATCGGACAAGCGACAGAAACAGGACGGGCGACCATATCATAATAGATAAAACATCGGGTTGTATTTCAACCGCCGCTACCAAAAACGAAGCAGTCGGCACGATCATTGCCGAGCTTGCCCATGCATACGGCGCCGTTGATCTCATGGATAAAACCTATGTCACACCCGAAAGCGATTCCTCGGGCCTCGGGTACTGGGACATACTCTCCCGCGGCGCCCTCGGATGGGATGAGCATGACGGCCCCGTCGGACCATCGGCATACAACCGTATCATGATGAATTGCGTCGGTCCATACAATGCCAACCTTGTTGATATTTACGGTATCCACCAGGGCGTGAGGATGAAAGATGTGGGTCATCCGGACGGGAAAATATTCCGTCTCTGGATTACCTCATCGGAATATTACCTTATTGAATACCGCAGTAAAATAGGCGGTAACTATTACGACCGTCAGATACCCAGGAGTGGAATTCTGATCTACCACGTTGACGAAAAAGGGAGTAACGTTACCGAAAAGGAAAAACTGGTCGACCTCGAGTGCGCCGATGGAAGATTTATCGATAAAGGCTATCCGTACGGCGAGATTCCCGATCCTTTGAAGGGCAGCGACAACCTCGATTTCTGGGCGCACGATTACACATATACCAGAAACCACTTCGGGAACCAGGGAGATGCAACTGATGTTTTTGACGGTGTAACGTTTAAAAACTTCGGTACCGAAACCAACCCGAATACATATTCGCATAAAACAAACAGGCCGACCGGCATTGAAATATACAACATCCACCCGGAAGGCGATGAAATGGTATTTGACTGTTACATCCCTCCCATACCGGACAGAACTCCGGACGATGCACCGACAATCGGCCTTGGATTCCAGAGATCCAACGCGTCATACAATAACCAGTATCTCACGAGTTGGATAAAAGAAATATATCTTGTCAATTTCGGATTAAGTGAAAAACCGGATATCCTTGTTACGATCAAAAACGATAATATGTACATCGATCCGCTCCATTTTATCAAATCCTATGAAGCACAGAAAGCGGTTGAACGGTATCTTCTCGCAGACAACACGGATAATTCAAATGTGCGGATTGCAAGGAAGTTCATATCACCGACCGAGTTTAACTCCATTATCAGTGATTTTGGAGCCAGACCGGGCGATCTCGGTTCAAGCGGCACCATTCGCTGGGTTCAGAAAGTATATGCGGAGACCGACAGCGAAACGCCGCCGGCTGTTATCGGTATCGATTTGATGCAGAATTATCCCAATCCCTTCAACAGTCAGACAACTGTATCATATATACTTTCAACCGGCGGTCCCGCGAGACTGGAAGTATATAACATTCTCGGTCAGCGGGTCATGCTTGTCGATCAGGGATTCAAGGAAGCGGGAATGCATTCATTGAGGCTCGATGCTTCAAACCTGCCTTCCGGAATGTATATGTATCGCCTGAGCGGGATGGCCCTGTCGGATATCAGAAAATTTACACTTATAAAGTGAGAGTGATATATGAAAACATACACACACATACTCCTGACACTTCTGGCCGGGACTTTTCTGTTGATATCGGGGTGCAGTGACAAAAAATCCGTTGACCCGGATAACACTTCAACCATTTATGTCCGGGTTACCAACGAATTCGGCGAGCCGATTGAGGGCGCGGTGGTTACAACCAGTCCGCAAACTCAGACAATCACTACGGATACGTCCGGTAACGCAACATTTAAAAACATCGTATCGCGAAGCTACAATGTTATCGTGAACAAAGCCGGTTCCCCTGAATTCAACCAGTATACCAAACTTGAAAGCACGAAAACCAGTGATCTGCATTTCATTATCATTTCTCAGCTTAAAGTATTCGTTAGAGATGAAGTTAATCGTCCGGCAAAGAACACCTCGATCATAACAAAACCGGAAACCCAGAATGCGGTCACCGATGATTCAGGAATTGCATATCTGACCAATGTACCGGTCCGTTCATATCAGGTGGTGATCGAGCGTTCCGGGTTGGCGCCTGTCAACAGTAATATAGTCCTTGATGCAGACAGCTATAAAGGCATTGATTTCGTTCTCACCTCCGAACCGCCGGTGATAACGATTTCCGAACCATCGGATAACTCTGTTTTCGGACCGTACAGTATCACTTTTAAAGGTACCGGTATCGATTATGAGGATGGCGAGCTCCCGGACAGCCAGCTTGTCTGGTCATCGAACCTCGATGGCAATCTCGGCGGCGGAAAACTCATCACCGTTGAAACACTCTCCGTGGGAAATCATATTATCACGTTTGAAGGTGTCGATTCCGACAATAAAACCAGCCGGTCAAAAATACTTATTGTCGTGGCAGATTACAATCCTGACTCCTATTTCCCGCTCCTGGAAAATTCCTCATGGAAATACCGTCATCTGACACCCACATTCTATGTTGTTAACGGCAATAATGTCAATGAATTATGGGAAATGAAAGACTTTACCATTTCCATCGATGATAAAAAAAGACGGAAATCGGTGATTGAATATGACATCACTATCGGCCTGGTTATCAAACATTTTCGTTATACGCTCATCGATACCATTGTGGAAGACAACAACAGCATTTATATCACCGAAACAACCGAGGAAACCCGTGAATGGAATGAAAGCGACGCCGATAAACCATATCTTATTATGAACATAACAACCGTGTATTCTCCGCGATACCTGATTCTTAAAAATATGACGAATCTCTCGGAAGAACTGTCATTCACCTCATCGACCAGAGCCGAAACCGAGTGGAGTTACATCTATTTCAACACACCTTCTTCAGTTTTCGCTGAATCGTTTGTTATTGATACGCAGACCGATATCAGTTCGCCCAAATTCGTCCAGACGGACAAAGGACTTTACAGCGCTGTCAATCTCACGATCACCACATCGAACTCGGTGAAAAACTGGTGGCTTACAAAAGGGCTCGGCCTTATACGCCTCGACTATTCAATGGCGGATCTCGAACACACTGCGGTGCTTCTCGATTCGGATATGCTCCGGTTCTATCGTGACAAACCTGTTGTTGGCGAAAGTAAGGCCGCAGTCATTCCATATACTGTCCCCGTGATGAATTTCCGTATCTCCCGAGAGACCGGAAAAGGATTGATGGAACTGAGAAACTTACTCAAATCAATGTGCCCGTAAGATACAGGCAGACCTGTTTACTCCGGTGCAGTATAGGATGGTATAGCTCCCGTTTTCAAGGGAACTCTACCCTGATTTCAGGTTGCAGCCGTACAGGTAACATAATTAACCATAGTAATTCCAAAAGATGCTGAGACTGGCTCGGCATGACGGTGCTCATGTCATCCTGAATTTATTTCAGCGCCTGTTGCACAGGTTATTACTTCACTTGACGTAACTTCATATAAGGGCAATTCATGATTGCCCTGCCACTCCTCAATAAACCGCGAAAATCCCTTTTACGCTTTCACTTCAATAATTTTTTTCAGATTCATGTAAAATTAAGTTAAGAAGAGAACCGTGAGTGCCGATTATTGATATAGAGCACGTTAAAAAAGGACAATTTCAGTATTCGACATAAACCGTTCATCTGCAGTAAGATTTGAGGGGGTGTAGCATGAAAAAGAACCATATCCAGTTTCTCACGGAAGAGGAAGTTCAGTTTCTTCTGGATGGTTTAAAGGAGCAGGCTCAGGAAAAAA